>CAZXVG010000018.1:0-13042 GCA_964644205.1 uncultured Dehalococcoidales bacterium
GCGGGCCATTCCATGGGGGGTGCCGTGGCTCAGCGCTACGCGCTGGATTATGGCGGCGGGGTAGAGGCCCTGGTCTTAATCAGCACCGGAGCCCGGCTCAGGATTAACCCTGAGCTGCTGGAGGCCGCCAGGGAGATGGTTACCGGCCGGCTATCGTGGCGGGATTACCTGGAGGAGCGCCACCGCACCACGGTCCCCCAGGCGAGGCAGGCCATAATTGAAGAGAGGCTGCGGATTGGGCCGGCGGTGCTGCTGAATGACCTACTTGCCTGTGACCGCTTCGACGCCATGGATAAGGTCGGCGATATCCGGCTGCCGACCCTGGTTGTCTCCGGCCTTGATGACGAGCTGACCCCGGTAAAGTATGCTCACTACCTGGCGAGCCGGATTGAGGGGGCTCGTGAGGTTATCGTTGCCGGGGCGGCCCACTGGGTGCTCACGGAGAGGCCCGAGGAGGTTAATCAGGCGCTTAGGGATTTTCTGGCCGGGCTTTAGCGAGCCGGTGCTTCTCCCGGCAGGACGGGTGCCAGCGCTGGAGCCCGCAGGCGGTGCATTCCTGATAGCGGCAGTCGGGGACCTCCCGGCTTTCCAGGGCGTTCTTCCGTTCCCGCTTGAGGAAGGCCTGGGTTAGTCCGGTGTCGATGTGAGCCCAGGGCAGCGGCTCGTCCAGGGAGATTTCCCGCCGGGCAAAAAGGTCGGGTTCGAGATGGCTCTCCTTAAAGGCGCGGAGCCATTTTTCGTAGCTGAAGTGCTCGCTCCAGCCGTCGAAAACCGCCCCCAGCTGCCAGGCGCGGTGGATAACCCCGCCCAGCCTGCGGTCGCCGCGTGACATGGCGGCTTCGAGCTGGCTCACCTTGGGGTCGTTCCAGGACAGCCTGACATCCTTGCGGCGCAGCCTCTGTTTCAGGAGCTCTATCTTGGCGTTCAGCCGTGTTTCGTCTTCCTGGGCGGCCCACTGGAACGGGGTGTGCGGCTTGGGCACGAAGGTGGACAGGCTGACCCTCAGTTGGGGTCTCCCCCCCCGGCCCCTTCTACCCAGGGAGCTGATTTTATCAATCAGGGCGGCGATAGCCTCGATGTCTTCAGTGGTCTCGGTGGGCAGGCCGAGCATGAAGTAGAGCTTGAGGCCGCTCCAGCCGTGTGCGAAGGCTTCCTCGGCGGCCTCCAGGATGGCGTCTTCTGTGGTGTTTTTATTGATTACCCGGCGCAGCCGCTCGCTGCCGGCCTCCGGGGCAAAGGTGAGCCCGGTCCTTTTGTGGGCGGCCAGCGAGTCGAGCAGCCTTACGGAAAAGCTGTCGGGCCGCAGGCTCGGCAGCGACAGGATGAGGTTCTGGTCCTGGTAGCGCCGGAAGAGACCGGCGACCAGTTCGCTGATTCCGGGATAGTCGCTGGTGCTCAGCGAGACCAGGGAAACCTCGTTATAGCCACAGTTAGCCATAATCTCTCCGACTGCCTTGAGCACCTCCTCCGGGGGGCGCTCGCGTACCGGGCGGTAGGTGCTGCCCGCCTGGCAGAAGCGGCAGCCGCGGCTGCAGCCCCGCTGAATCTCGACGGCGCCCCGGTCGTGGACGGCCTTGATAAAGGGGACGACCGGCCGGGTGGGGGGCGGCGGTAGCTCGGTGACGATGCGCCGCTTGATACGGGGGCTGGCCTCGGTAACTGCGGGGGTGATGCTTTTAAAAAGCCCGTTTGCCCCGTAGGCTACCCGGTAGAGGCCGGGGACGTAGACGCCGGGTATCCTGGCCAGCTGGCGCATTAGCTCTTCCTTGGGGGCTCGCGCGCGCTTCCAGTCCCGGAACTCGCCGACCAGCTCTAAGATTACTTCTTCACCGTCTCCGATTACGAAGCAGTCGATGAAGTCTGCCATGGGCTCGGGGTTTAGGGCGCAGCTACCGCCGGCGATGACCAGCGGCTGGGACTCGTCTCTCTCTGCGGTAAGGAGCGGGATTCGGGCGAGGTTAAGCATACTGAGCACGTTGGTGTAGGTGAGTTCGTAGCCCAGGGAGAAACCGATGATGTCGAAGTCCTTGAGCGGGCGCTTGGATTCCAGGCTGAAGAGGGGGAGGCCGTTTGCGGGTAGCTGCTCCGCCATATCCGGCCAGGGGGCGAAGACCCTTTCCGCAAGCACCTCCGGCTGGCTGTTTACCAGCTCGTAGAGGATGTGTATCGCCAGGGTGGACATCCCGAGCTCATAGAGGTCCGGGTAGGAGATGACCATGCGCACCGGGGTACTGTCCCAGTCTTTGGTGACGGCGTTCCACTCGCCGCCGGTATAGCGGGCGGGTTTTACCACCCGGTACAGTATGTTATCGAGATTGGTCAACTAAAAATCCCCCTGAATAGGTGCTGCCTGGAAGTTAGTTTAAAAACTCCTAAAGGATAATTATAGTTTATGAGGGGGCAGGAATCCAGCCTCAGCCCTCAAGCTGTGCCAGGTCGAACCTCATGCCGTCCCGGGCGTTTACCACCCTGACCCCGGTCTCCTCGGTGAGCCGCCGGGCGATCTCCCAGGGCCGGGCCCGCCACACCTGCATTCCGAAGTGGGTCAGGATGGCGACCTTCGGCTTGATTTCGCTGATGAGGCGTTTGGCGTCGGGCACCGAGAGGTGGTCGATACCCGCTCTCGGCTCGGAGAAGACGACGTTAATAATGAGTAGCTCCCCGCCGTAGCTCTTGAGCAGGCCGTCGAAGTAGCGGGTATCGGTGATGTAGGAGAAGGTGTACTTTTCGGTCTTAAAGAGCAGCCCGTAGGTCTCTACCGGGTGTATGTGCCGCACCGGGGTGGTAAAGGATACCCCGTCGATGGCGTAGCTTTTTCCCTCCTTGAGGAGCTCGACGCCCTCGAGGTATTTCTTGAGGTAGGAGAAGATAACCGGCTCGTTCTCCAGGGCGTCGGCGGGGGTAAAGAGCCGGCCGCGGGGCCGGAAGCCGCCCTGGGTCATCGCCTCGACCATGACGTTAACGTCTCCGCTGTGGTCCAGGTGGCGGTGGGAGAGGATAATGGCGCTTAAGTGGTCGGCGCGGAGCTTCCGCTTGGTGGACTGGACGATGCAGCCCGGCCCGGGGTCAACCAGTATCTCGGTGCCGCTCAGGTTAAGCCACATGCCCCCCGAGGCCAGAATCTGGGTGGCCACCATGATGCGGGCGCCGCCCGTTCCCAGGAAGGTGATGGTATCCGAAGGAGCCTTTTCCTCTGCCATAGCTATCTAACTATAAGCGATAGCGGCGGCCGATGACAATATTGCCATCGGGGGTGCTTTCGGGTATGATATCCGGTGGCGGGTAAAACCGGGTACTACTAACGTAGAGGAAAGGAGGTGAGAGCTGTGCTCTGGATAGCGCGTTTATATCTAGCCTCTAATTGAGACCAGAGATGCGGCACAGGGTCTGTGCCGGTCCGGCTCGAAGACCTCCGTCCCCTCTTCGGAGAAGCTACCTGGTTGGCCCCGTGACCTGGACTGGGTTTCGTTAAGCCGATTTAAGCGGCGGTGCGGAGTTCTTCGGCCGTCGCTTATCTTATTTTAGAAAGGATTAACGAAACAGTGACTACCGATTACAAACCGATGTGGACCAGTCTGGGACTTAACCTGGAAAAACACGACGCCCTGCTCGACGTGCTGGGTAAGGCCTATGAGGACATTTATCTCTCTCAGCGGAACCGCCCCGGGGGGATGGGCTATCTTGACTTCGTGATGAGCGAGGTTCACGGTCTCCGTATCAAGGAACTACAGGACGCCCGGGCCGCGGGGCGTAAGGTTGTCGGCACCTTCTGTGTCTTCGTCCCCGATGAGCTTATCCTAGCCGTAGACGCCGTTTCCGTCGGGCTCTGCGCCGGGGCCGAGTTCGGCTTTGATGAGGCGGAGAGGCTCCTACCGCGCAATACCTGTGCCCTGATAAAGTCCTTCTTCGGCTTTAAGCTGAGCCGGGTCTGCCCCTATCTCGAGGCGTCTGACCTCCTGGTGGGGGAGACCACCTGCGACGGCAAGAAAAAGGCCTACGAAATTTTTAGGGACGTTCAGCCCAATATCTACGTCATGGAGGTCCCCCAGATGAAGACGGCCCAGGACAGGGCTCTCCTCAGGAGCGAGTACTTGCGCTTCAAGGAGGCGCTGGAGAGGTTGAGCGGGGTGACTATTAGCGCCGAGCGGCTCAAGAGGGGTATCGACCTGGTTAACCGCCGTCGCAGCGCCCTTGCCCGCCTGGCGGCGCTCCGGGGGGCCAACCCGGTGCCGGTCTCCGGTCTGGACGCGCTACTCATAAATCAGGTGGCCTTCTATGACAACCCGGCGCGTTTCACCGACGCCGTGGAGAAGCTCTGTAGCGAGCTTGAGAAGCGGGTGGGGAAGGGCGAGGGGGTGGCGCCTCAGGGAACGCCCCGTATTCTTGTCTCCGGCTGCCCGATGGCGGTGCCTAACTGGAAGCTGGCGGCAATTATCGAGGGCTCCGGCGGGGTGGTTGTTGGCGAGGATTCGTGTGTCGGCGAGCGGGGCACCCGGAACCTGGTGGACGATTCCGGTAGCGATATTGATTCCCTGATGGAGGCCCTGGTGGAGCGCTACTTCAAGATTGACTGCGCCATCTTTACCCCCAATCAGGAGCGGGTAGACCACGTGCTGGAAATGGCGGAGAAGTATCAGGCTGACGGGGTCATCCACTATGCCCTTCAGTTCTGCTCGCCCTATGTGGTGGAGTCCTACCGGGTGGAGAAGGAGCTCAGCGCCCGGGGGATACCGGTGCTCAGGATTGAGACGGACTACTCCCAGGAGGATACCGGTCAGCTGAAGACCCGGGTCGAGGCCTTTCTGGAGATGATACGGAAATGACCAGCGCCGGGCTTGACGTCGGTTCACGCACTATCAGCCTCGTGCTCTTCGATCGGGGGGAGGTAGCCGACTCTGTCGTGGTGGACGCCGGGGTCAGGCCACTGGCGCGCTGCCAGCGGCTGCTTGAGGGTAAGAGCTACCAGAGGCTGGTGGTCACCGGCTACGGCCGCCACCTGGTAGCCCCCTCACTGGGGGGCGAGGTCATCTCCGAGATTAGCGCCTTCGCGGTGGGCGCCCGTCACCTCTGCCCGGAGGTGGGCACGGTGATTGACATCGGCGGCCAGGACAGTAAGGTCATCCGGCTCTCCGGGACGGGGGCGGTGGAAAGATTCGAGATGAATGACCGCTGCGCCGCCGGTACCGGCCGCTTTCTGGAGGTCATGGCCCGTACCCTGGAGGTTGGTATAGAGGCGTTCGGGGAGCTTGCCCTGAGCGCCTCTAGGGAGGTTCAGGTAAACAGCCTGTGTACCGTTTTCGCGGAGTCGGAGGTGGTCTCACTTATTGCCCGTGGTGAGGAGGCGGGCGCCATCGCGCTGGCTTTACATCAGGCCGTGGCCAAACGTATTATTGGTATGGTGCACCGGGTCGGCCTTAGGGAGGGGGTTATCTTCGCCGGGGGTGTGGCCCGGAACCGGTGTCTGGGCAGGCTTCTCAGCGACCGGCTGGGCGTTACCCTCACCATCCCCGACGAGCCGCAGACCGTCGGCGCCCTGGGGGCCGCCCTCCTGGCCGCCAAGTTTCATAAAGACTTCGGAGGCTAGTTTTTGCCGGTGTCCTCGGAAGTACGTTGGAGGTGAGTTTTTGACGGAGGTTTCAGGAAGAATTCGGGAGCGAGGTTTTATAAATACTTCGGAGGCGAGACTTTGACAGAAGGCTCTAGAGATAAGACGGAGGCGCCGTTTGAGGGCGGGGGCTTGGTGCTTTTCCCGGTGGTGCGTCAGGCGATAGAGGCCGAGCGGGTTCTTCGGGAGGCGGGGTATCGGGCGAGGCTGGTTTCCCCGCCGGTGCAGCTACGCAAGGGCTGTGATTTGGCCGTGGAGGTGAATCTGGCGGAGAAGCCCGGCATCGAGCGGTGCCTGGAGCAGACGGGAATCGACTACCTCGGCCTCGAGCCGCTTAAGACGGGAACGTCGCCGCTTCTGGAGGTGGTGACGGTAACCGATTTCGGTGGCTGGCTCATGGTCAGGGCGGGCAATATGAAGCTCACCTTCGATAAGGAGAGTGGACAGATTGTCAACACCTCCGGCGGCGGTTGCCCCGATATCCCCTACCTCCACGCCGAGCTGGTGGGCCGGCCGCTTGCCAAGGCGCCGCGGCCCCGGGAGACAGGTTTTACCCTCTGCGCCCTGATGCTGGAGCGGGCCCTGGAGGAGGGGCTCATTATCTGGAAAGGAGGCGAGCGCCGTGATACTGATTGCCGGCACGGTTCCGATTAAGGGCTTACCGCTGGTGGTGGGCAGGGTTCAGGTGGAGGCTGAGGCCCTGGTTATCGGCGGCTACCGCATTCCCGCCGCTCAGGGCACGGCGGCCATGACCAGCGCCGCTTGCGTGACCGGTGACTATCTCCGGCTCGCCTCGCCGCAGGTGGTGCTGGCCGGGGACATCGGTGATGGCGGGGGCAGCCGGGAGGTATACGAGTATCTCATTAAGAACGTGGCCAGCCTTGGCCCCACGGTGCTGGCGCTGCACTACTGCCTGCCGGATATGACCCTGATGCGGAGGCTGTGCCGGGCGGTCAAGGACTGCCGGCGAAGGCCGCTGCTGATAGCCGACGCCGGCGCCATGTACGCCGCCAAGGCGGCCGGTCTGGCCCCGGAGTTTAGCGTTTTCACCCCGGATGCCAGCGAGCTTGCCTTTCTCGCGGACCGGGAGGCTACCCACCCGGCTTACGTCAGCCGTCACCTGTTCTGTGCCGAGGCTGCCCGGACCCCGGCGCTGATAGTGTACGCTTATCGTCAGCACAGTGCCCCCCGGGTGTTACTGGTCAAGGGGGCTACCGACTATATCGCCCTCGACGGGGATATTGTGGCTACCGTCACCGAGCCCGACGTCCCCGAGCTGGAGGCTATCGGCGGCACCGGCGATACCATCACCGGGCTACTTACCGCCTTTGCCGATGCCGGGCTTGAGCTGGCCGGGGCGGCGCTGGTTGCCGCCAAGGCAAACCGCACGGCGGGGAGGTTCGCCCAGGCGACCCCGGCTACCAGGGTCAGCCAGATTATCAGCCAGTTCCCCGCCGTGTTCGTGGAGCATCTTGGCCGCTGGAGCCAGAGCTGCGCCCTGAGGAGTGCCTTGTAGTCGGGGCCGGAGTTTTTGCTAAAAAGACCTTTGTAGTATGGATAAAAAGGAGGTGGCTAGCGTGAGTGAAATTGACGCCCGGGGGCTTCCCTGCCCGCAGCCGGTTATCAAGACCAAGAAGGCGCTGGAGGCGATAGAGTCGGGGCAGGTCACCGTCCTGGTTGACAGTCCGGAGAGCCGCGAGAACGTGCGCCGTTTTGCCCAGAGCCAGGGCTGCCAGGTAGCGGTCAGGGAGGAAGGCGGGGTAGTCTTTCTGGATATCACCAAGGGGATTTCGTGTCAGGCTGTGCCCCAGCAGAGTGGCGACGTTATTCTCATTACCAGCGACCGGCTGGGTAGCGGGGACGACCGGCTGGGGGAAATCCTGATGAAGGCCTTCTTAAATACCCTCTGGGACTACACGCCGAAACCGGCCAAGCTACTCTTTATCAATAACGGGGTCCGCCTGACCATCGAAGGCTCCGAGGTTCTGGAGACCTTAAAGCTACTGGAGAAGGAGGGGGTTCAGGTATTTTCCTGCGGCACCTGTTTGGAGTATTATAATCTTAAAGAGAAGCTGAGGGTGGGGGCGGTGAGTGATATGTATACCACGGTGGATGCCCTGCTTTCAGCTGCCAAGGTTATCAAGGTTTGAGAGAGGTGTTGGATGGAGCATATCTGGGCGCCCTGGCGTATCGAGTACATCGAGATGGAGAAGCCGGCCGGCTGTATCCTGTGTGACAAGCCGGGGCAGAATCGTGATGCCGAGAACTATATTCTCTACCGGGGAAGTAAGAACTTCGTCATCATGAATAGCTACCCTTATAACCCGGGGCACCTCATGGTCGCCCCCTATCGCCACGTGGCCAGCCTTGATGAGCTGGCGGATAGCGAGCTTTGCGAGCACTTTGAGATAGTCCGCCGTAGCGTTAGCATACTGCGGGAGGTGTTTCGCCCCCAGGGCTTTAACGTCGGTATGAACCTGGGTAAGACGGCTGGGGCCGGTATCGACGAGCATATCCATACCCATATCGTACCCCGGTGGCAGGGCGATACCAACTTTATGCCCGTGGTCTCCGGGGCGCGGGTAATCCCGGCGGCCCTGGCGGAGACCTACCGTAAGCTAGCGGGCAGGTTCTAAGCCTCTTCGTTCAGCCTACGGGGCAGGCGTTGGACAGGGTGAGGGACATCACGATGTCGCCCTGTGCGGCGGTCTGCTGAAAGGCATCCTTTAAGGCGGCAAAGAGCGCTTCGTCAGGCCCCGATACCAGGCTGCTCATACTGCCCGCCGTGACCTCAAGGCCGTGCTCCCGGAAGATGTCGAGCGCCCTGTTAATGGCGGGGGATAGCCGGTTCTGGCGCAGGGGGTATATGCTCACCTGAGCGGTTAAGAACATTGGCCTTCCCTCCTCTCCGCTTACCTTCGTCCTGTCTAAATATTAAACCGGTTGCCATTCACTCTTCAAAGGGGGCCCCGTCAAAGAAGTCCTCTTCGAAGAAGCCTTCGTCCAGGTCGGCGCTGTTGGAGAAGCCCCGGCTTTCCCAGAAGCCCCGGTAGCTGGTGTCGTCGGAAAGCTCGATTTCGGTGACCCATTTTATCCATTTGTAGCCCCACTTGCTCTCGGCGACCAGCTCGAAGGGGAAACCCCGTTCCGGGGGCAGGGTCACGCCGTTCATCTCGTAGGCCAGCAGGATGCTGTTATCCATGATGTAGTCGATGGGTAGCGAGGTGGTGTAGCCGTCGTAAGCGTGGAAGATGACCACCTTTGTCTCGGGGGAGGGCCCCGCCCCGATAATCAGGTCCCTAACCAGTACCCCCTCCCAGAGAAGCTTGACGCTCCACCCCTCGACGCAGTCGATGGTTACCACCTTCTGGTACGACGGGTGGTTCTGGATAACATCCTGGTAGCTCATTTCGGCAGGCTCGGCGACCAGCCCGCTTATCTTGAGGGTGTAGCTCTCTATATCTATTAGCTGCGGGCCCTTTATTGAGTTCTCCCGGAAGTCATTGATTGAGGAGAGGTCCTCGCCCTGGTATTCCGTGATTTCCACCGGTTCCAGCGCCCCCGGTTCCCCTGTCCGGCAGCCGCCTGTCCCCAGGAGACCGCTGACCAGGGTAATGGCCAGAACCATAATGCCGATGTCCGTGGCTATCTTTTTCACCCTTACCACCTCCCTCCCTGCCTTATTAAAGTACAGAGCGGGTAGAGTAGTAACCGTACCCTGCTTTAATTATAGGCCGTTTTGAACGAACGCACCAAAATTTTTGCCCGGGGGGCGTCATTGACAGCGGCTTACCCCGGCTTTACAATCCAGGGTGGTAAGGTGGGAGGAGTGCCGGGATAAAGGAGCCGAGGGTGCTCACCGAGGATAAGTGGCGCGCAATCTGTCGCAGGCTGGTAGAGACGGGCTTTTTCGATGCGGCGGGGAGACCGAAGACGCTTCGGGCGATACGGCGGGTCATGGAGAGGATGCCCGCCGGCGAGCTGGAATCCTTGAGAGAGAAGATGGCCATCATCTTTGCCCCTGCCCCCGGGATGGACGGGCAGGTATTCCCCCTGCGCAGCCCGTCCGTCTTACCCGACGGGCCGGAGGCGAGCCAGCGGCGGGTGGTGGTCTACCTGTCCCCTGAAATCGAGCGGCTCAGCCTGAAGAAGGTGGAGGCAATTGTCGCCCACGAGTTTGCCCATGCCTTGCTACATGCCCCGGACTCTCTTGAGGGGTGGTTCATTGAGCCGGAGGCCGACCAGAAGGTGCGCTCGTGGGGTTTTAAGGTAACTTACCCCGAAGTCCGCTATCCCGATAGTAAAGAGAGGGAGGAGTAAACAGGGAGCAGCGGAACCAGCCGCGCCCCAGGTCGGTGTTTTTAGGGTTTATCAGTAAAGGAGGAGTCAATGAAAGAGGTAGCTATCATTGCTGACAGCATCGCCAAAATGCCGCCGGAGATATTGGAAAGGTATGACATCACGATACTGCCTTTCCATATCGCTATGGGCGGCCAGGATTACCTGGACACCACCATTGATACCGGGCAGCTTTATTCCCAGCTTGTGAGTAAGAACCTGCCTACTGTGGCACCCCCCTCCCCGGGGGAGATGGCGGAGGCCTTCCGGCGGTTAAGCCAGAGGGTAAAGTCCATTCTATATGTAACCATGACCTCCCGCTTCTCGGGGGAGTATGAAAGGGCGATAGGGGTCAGGAAGAGCCTTGAGAAGGAGCTAGCCGGCGTTGCCATTGAGGTGATTGATTCCCTTACTATCACCTGTGCTGAGGCGCTGGTCACCCTTGAGGCGGCCAAGGCGGCGGCTCAAGGGAAGGGCCTCCCCGAGGTGGTAGAGGTTGCCCGCCAGACCGTGAAGCGGGTGACCGCCCTGTCGGTGCGCGATTCCCTGTTTTACTTTGATAAGTCGGGAAGAATGGGTAAGGAACGCCCCCTGGCTGGCTCCCCGGTGCCTCTGGCCCCGGTCATGGAGATAGATGCCGCCACCGGTGGCGTGACGCAGGCTGTGTCCAAGCATAGAACCGTGGATAAAGCCGTAGAGAATATGCTTGAGATAATGAAGAAGAGGAGCGCCAACCGGAAGCTGCATGTCATGGTGGGGCACCTCTATAAACCCGATACCGCCGAGGCACTAAAAGAGAAGGTATTGTCCGAGTTCCAGCCCGCCGAGTTCTATTTCACCGAGGTTGCGCCCGTGGCCGCTGTCATGAACGGGCCGTACCTTGACCTGTCATTCTTTACCGAGGATTAAAAAGGCCTCTAAAAGTTAATAATAACTTAATAATCTTCTGCTCTAATATAGGTGAAGGCCTTGCCTGGCAAGGCATATTTACTTCGCTAGGGGGGTAGATACGCAGCTATCCCCCTAATTGTTTATCTGCATTTTTAGCTCTTCGTCTTTTGAGGTATTGACAATTCTTTGGGAAAGAACTACAATTCCAAATTGGTTTTTGACCTGTAAGAAGTAGCACCGAGCTTCTAGAGACATAGGACACACTTAGGGCGTTAGGAACTACTTATCTGTAGGTAAACCTTAGCGCCCTAGTTTTTTGTAATTATCGGGAGGTTTCATAACAGCAAAGATGACAACAGACACGTTACCCAAAAGCACTAGGTTATCCCAGCCGCCCTTAGAATGTCCCAAGTGTCATTATGGGGCGAGATATATCATCGCCCACGAAGATGGCTGGCAGTGTTGGAACTGTATGAAGATAATATATCGGGACGCACCTGTTACCGATTTGGATACCAGCGACTCAGAATAGCCGTACCTTAGGGAACCTCAGGCTATCGTGAGAGGTAGCCGAGTCTGGCTATCCCTGTGTTTAGGTATTTCTGGCTCTATTGCGGATGAGGGCCATCATCAGGAAACCAACCCCCAGTCCAATGAAAAGCCCTACCGGCATGGTATTGGTGGCGAAGCTAATCCCCATGCCGATGACGACGCAACCCACGAAAACAAGCCCGCCAACTTCGTTCCCCCTTTTATGCTTGCCCTTTCTCTGCTCGGGAGACTCGGTCATTGTCCTCCTCCTTTTTAAGCAGTTCGGGGTGCTTCGAGTGCGGTAGCTGGTGCCCCCAAGGGAATTCGAATCCCTGTTGCACGCCTAAATTGCTTAACAGAATAGGGGTATCCCAGCTTGCCGAGTTAAGCAATTTAAGCAAAGCCTACATCTCTCAAGTGAAGCATGGTAAGAGGCCGCCGTCAATAAAGTTGCTGAGAGCCTTAGAGCAATACAGCATAAGTAACACCAAGAACAGAGACAATATTCAAAATGCTATTGACCTTTTCATTAAGTCACGGCGAAACGGCATTTCTCCGAGCACAACTGCTTTCTACCTGAAATATCTTCGAAAATCTATTCCTGCCCTCGGTCTATCTCCTACTTCCAGGCAACTCAACCATTACTTGAACGCACTGTCCTGTTCACAGGGGGGTAAACACGCCTATTACAGAGCAATATCTGTCTTCTATAATTGGCTGTATAGTCCTAGGTCTGGCTTTCGATTCAATGGTGAGCGGAATCCGATGGCACTGATAGAATCCCCACAGAAGCCTAAGTTAATGCTGCCTAGTCTTACCTCGGAGCAGGTGGAGTTACTTATAGCGAGAAGTAAGTGTGTTAGGGACAAGGCAATAATCGCTCTCTTCACGGAATCTGGGCTACGACTATCAGAACTAGCAAACATCAGGGCACATGACATTGATTGGGAGTCCAGTATTATCAGAGTGATCGGTAAGGGTAACAAAGAAGGCTATGCTCCTTTCGGGAATAAGGCTGAGGGTTATTTACGATCATGGCTTTCTGAATACAAGCCAGAGAACGCTGAGAGAATATGGAACATAGGCTTTTGGGGCATAAAGACAATGCTTGACGAGCTTAAGCAAAAGACTGGCATCCCATGCAATCCACATACCTTTCGCCGAACCTTCGCCTGTCTACTAAGAAAAGCAGGTGTTGACACTATGACAATAAAGGATTTGGGCAGATGGGAGAGTTTGGAAATGGTACAGAGGTATACGAGGTCGGTTACATTTCACGATAGCTTGAAGTTCTACAAGGCACCGTTGGCTTGAACTACACCATTTGTTCACCGTGATATTTGAAGGAAACCCTCACCTTTGCTCGGTAGTTCACAACCTTACCGTTCTGTATCTGCATATCCAGCTCTTCAATCTCAGCAATCCGCAAATCCTTCAATGTCACAGCCGCCGTTTCAACAGCTTTCGTAGCCGCCTCCTCCCAAGACTCAGTACTAGTCCCCACGAGTGTGATTATTTTGTAGACGTTATCTGACATTTTTCTCCTTTCTAGGTTGGAGGCCTTAGTGTAGTCCTTTTCTATAAGGTAACGCTATCCTGAATAGGGATTACTAGTCGCTTGCTTCCATGCCTTCGTTGATGCACATGAGATACCGCCTGCGGTTCCCTTGTATTGTT
>CAZXVG010000019.1:0-12711 GCA_964644205.1 uncultured Dehalococcoidales bacterium
GCACCAGAAATGCCCTGGTGGTCGGCGATATGCCCTTCATGACCTATCACACCAGCACCGCTGACGCCCAGCGTAATGCGGGCCGCTTCATTCAGGAGGCGGGCGCCCAGGCGGTCAAGCTAGAGGGGGGTGTCACCGTGGCCGAGAAGGTAAAGGCCATCACAGATTGCGGCATACCGGTGATGGGTCATATCGGTCTCATCCCGCAGTCAATCAACCAGCTGGGGGGCTATAAGGTACAGGGTAGAACCGAAGAGACGGCTAAAAGGCTGCTTGAGGATGCTAAGGCCCTGGAGCAGGCGGGCGCCTTCGCCGTGGTTATGGAGACGGTGCCCACCCCGCTGGCGGCGCTCATCACGCAGCGGATAGCCATCCCCACCATCGGCATCGGGGCCGGTGGCGGCTGTGACGGGCAGGTTCAGGTGGTGAGCGATATCCTAGGGCTCTTTACCGACTTTGTGCCCAAGCACGCCAAGCAGTACGCCAAGCTGGCGGCCGAGATTCGGGCGGCGGTTACCGAGTACGGCACAGAGGTAAGAAGCGGCTGCTTCCCCGGCGAAGAGCATGGCTTCTCCATGGACGAAAGCATACTTGAAGGGCTGAAGGAATAGAGACCCCCGGTGAAGGTTATTACCCGGATAGCTGACCTGAGAAGGCTGAGGCGGGGGCTCCCCGAGCCGGTGGGCCTGGTGCCGACCATGGGTTGTCTCCACGAGGGCCACCTGTCCCTGGTGAGAAGGGCCAGAGAGGAAAACCCCTCGCTGGTAGCTAGCATCTTCGTTAATCCCACCCAGTTCGGCCCGGGGGAGGACTTTGTTCGCTACCCCCGGGATGTCGAGGGCGACCTAGCCCTGCTTAAGCAGGAGAGGGCTGATATTGTCTTTGTGCCTGAGGCGGCTGAGATGTACCCGCCGCAGTTTGATTCCTGGGTAGAGGTCGGCGGGCCTAGCGAACGGCTCGAAGGGGCCAGCCGTCCCGGTCACTTCCGGGGGGTTACCACGGTCTGTGCCAAGCTCTTTAACATTGTCCAGCCGGCCCGGGCCTATTTCGGGCAGAAGGACGCCCAGCAGGCGGCGGTTATTAAAAAGATGGTCGCCGACCTCAACATGAACCTGGAAATCGTGACCCTGCCCACGGTGCGCGAGCCCGACGGGCTGGCCATGAGCAGCCGTAACGGTTACCTCAGCCCCGACGAGCGCCGGGCGGCCCTGGTCCTCTATCAGGCCCTGACCCTGGGGCGCGAGCTCTGGGAGCGGGGGGAAAGAGACGCCGGGCGTATCAGGCGGGAGATGACCCGGCTGATTCAGAAAGAGCCGCTGGCCCGTATTGACTATGTCTCTATCGCCCACGCCGAGACCCTGGACGAGCTTGCTAGGGTTACGCCGCCGGCCCTCATTTCGCTGGCCGTAAAAATCGGGGCTACTAGACTTATTGATAATATACTGTTATAATAGCTCGACTAAGGGTTCTACGGCTTCTCGCAAGCCTTAGACCTATGATAAGGGGGCAGAGAGTTACTCTTTGCCCCTTTGTGTTTCAAGAGCTAGGCCTGGCGGATTTCTAGCATAAAAGACGCTTGACAAACCGGCTGCCTTATGTTAGCTTATCTTAGAAGAAGGAAGGTGTACGGCTATATGCTGAATAGCGGCATCCCCCGCAGCTGGTATTATTACTTCGTATTTAGAAGCGCCTGAGGCGCGCTTGGGGGGATGTTTTACCAAAATAAGGCGTAAAAGATAATAAGAATAAGGAAGTCCAGAGCCCTCCCAAGCGGAGGGCTCTTCTATTTTGGGAACGTCCGAGGGGGCTTGTCCCTGGAGAGGTTACCGGAGATAAAATTTTATCGGAGGGGGATAGATGATAATAATGAAAACAGATGCCACTACGGAAGAGGTAGCCGAGGTAGTAAAGGAGATTAAGAAGTATGGACTGAGGGCCGATGTCTCCCGGGGGAGCTTCCGCACCATAATCGGGCTGGTCGGTGATGAGAGCAAGGTATCCTTCGAGCACTTTGCCACCCTGCCCGGGGTGAAGGAAGCGAGGATGGTCGAAGTCCCATACAAGCTCATCAGCCGGGAATACAGTAAACAGTTCGAGGGTGAGGAGATAGAGCGCATGGTAGTCAGGGTCGGCGATATCGAGATAGGCGGCGAACACCCGGTATTCATCGCCGGGCCCTGCGCCGTAGAGGGCCATGACCAGCTACTTAGAATCGCCGAGGAGGCTAAGGGGGCCGGGGCCCATATGCTGAGGGGGGGCATCTTTAAGCCCCGGAGCTCGGTGCACTCCTTTCAGGGCTTGGGCTCCATCGGCTGGGAAGAGGCCAAGGAGGCCCTCTCCTGGATGCGTGAGGCCGGGGAGAGGTTCGAGCTGGCTACGGTAACCGAGATAAGGGGCGAGGAGCAGGTTGACCTGGCCGCCGAGTATATCGACATGCTTCAAATCGGCACCAGAAACATGTATAATCAAGACCTGCTGACCAAGGTAGCCCGGACGGGGAAACCCATCCTTTTTAAGCGGCATTTCGGTGCCGGCATTGAGGAGTTCCTGTCCTTCGCTGAGTACATGGCCGCCGAGGGCAACAAAGATATTGTCCTGTGTGAACGGGGGATACTGCCGGTGGGCAAGGGGAAGAACTATACCAGGTACACCCTCGACCTGGGGGCGGTGCCCTCCATCCAGAAGGAGACCTATCTCCCGGTCATCGTTGACCCCAGCCACGCAGCCGGCCGTCGCGACCTCATCTTCAGCATGAGCTGTGCCGCGGTGGCGGCGGGGGCCAGCGGGCTCATGATTGAGGTGCACTACAACCCGGCGGAGGCGATGGTTGATGCTCAGCAGGCCATCGTGCCCGATGAGCTTGAAGAGATTATTAATGTCTGCCAGGAGATTAGTAAGCTGACCAAGGCGCACGGTAATGAAAAAAATCGCAGTAAACCTAGGGGATAGAAGCTACCAGGTCAATATCGGCCCTGGGGCAATGGCCGAGACCGGTCGCTGGCTTAGGGCGAGGGGTCTTAGCGGCCGGCTGGTGGTTATCACCAACACTGTGGTCGGAGGCCTCTACGGCGAGGCCCTGGAGAAAAGCCTGGCCGGCGGGGACTTTACCACGGTGGACTTTCTAGAAGTCCCTGACGGGGAAGGCGAGAAGTCTCTGGAGACCGCCGGCAGACTCTACCTAGAGCTGGAGCGCTGCCTGGCGGAGAGACTGACCCCTATCATCGCCCTGGGCGGGGGCGTCATCGGTGACCTGGCCGGTTTCGTGGCTGCTACCTACAAGAGGGGGGTGCCCCTGGTACACGTGCCGACCACCCTGCTGGCGCAGGTCGACAGCAGCATCGGGGGTAAGGTGGCCGTAGACCACGGCCACCTGAAGAATGAAATCGGGGTCTTCTACCAGCCGCGGCTGGTTATCAGCGATATCGCCACCCTGAATACCCTCGACGCCAGACACCTCAGCGACGGCCTGGCGGAGGTCATAAAGTACGGCGTCATCCGGGACCGGGGCCTGCTTTCCTTTCTTGAGGCGAACATGAGCCGGATAAAGGCCTTTGACGAGCCGGTGCTGGAGAAGGTCGTCTCCCGCTCGGTTGAAATCAAGGCCGAGGTAGTCTCCCGGGACGAGTATGACCTCAAGGGGCTGAGGGCCAGCCTGAACTACGGGCATACCATCGGGCACGCCATCGAGTCGGTGTCCGGTTTTCGGGTGGGGCACGGGGAGGCGGTGGCTATCGGCATGATGGCGGCGGCCCGGCTTTCGCGCGAGATGGGCATCCTCGGCCGGGGCGAGCTAGCCCGTCTGGAGGGCCTTCTGGAAAAGGCTGGCCTGCCCACTAGAAACCCGGGCCTGGACGTGGAGGGCCTGGTTTCCGCTATGCAGCACGATAAGAAGGTCTCGGGCGGCAAGGTGTGCTTTGTCCTGCCCCGCGCGCTGGGCAGGGTCTTTATTAGCGACGATGTGAACCTGTCTCTGGTAAGGCAGGTTTTAACGGATTAGCATGATAGATTCACAGTAGCGGGCGGGAGGCATAAATGAAACCCAGAATCTGTGCCGCGGTCACCGACGGCGACCGTAAGGCGATAAGAGAGGCAGCGCCTCTGGTAGACTTCTTCGAGCTTCGCCTCGACCTCATCGGCGAGGGGTGGTCGGAGCTGGTCGGCGAGCTGGGGAAGCCCTGGATAGCCTGCCTGAGAAGCCAGGCCGAGGGCGGCGAGTGGCGGGGTGGCGATGCCGCCAAGCTGGAAGATCTTATTACCGCGGCCAGCCTGGGGGCAGCCATGGTCGATATCGAGCTTAGCACCACTGAGCTGACGGTGGCGATACCGCTGATAAAGAAGAAGGCGAGGTGTTTAGTATCGCTTCACGAGCTGGAGAAGACCCCTTCGCTTACGCACCTGAAAGGGATAGTAAGGAGGCAGCTCGATGCCGGCGCTGATATCTGTAAGGTGGTTACCACGGCGCAGGGTTTCGGCGACAACCTGACCACCCTGCAGCTTATTGCCGAGTTCCCCAAGATAAAGATAGTCTCCTTTGCCATGGGCCCTCTGGGCCTGGTGAGCCGGGTTGTCTCCCCCCTGGTCGGCGGCTATTTCACCTACGCCTCCCTGGCTGAGGGTAAGGAGTCCGCCCCCGGTCAGCCGACCCTGGCCCAGTTGAGAAAGATTTACGGGATGATGAAGAGATGAGTATCGAAATATCGGGAAAAACAAAGGTCTGCGGGGTCATCGGCGACCCCATAGAACACACCATGTCGCCGGTGATGCATAATGCCGCCTTCAGCGAGCTGAGTCTGGACTACGTTTACCTCGCCTTCCGGGTCAAGGCCGAAGGGCTGGCCCGGGCCATCGAGGGCATGAGGGCCCTTAATATCCGGGGCCTCAATGTTACCATCCCCCACAAGGTGGCCGTTATCCCCTTCCTGGACGAGCTGGACCCGCTGGCGGAGAAGATAGGCGCTGTCAATACCATAGTAAACGACGCCGGCTCCCTCAAGGGCTACAACACGGATGCCACCGGCTTTCTCAGGGCGCTAAAGGACAGGGGGGTTGAGCCCGGGGGGAAACGGGTGGCCGTCCTGGGGGCGGGCGGTGCCGCCAGGGCCATCTCCTTTGTGCTTGCGGAGAGCGGAGCGAGCCTGGTTATCCTCAACCGGCTTGAGGAGCTGGACTGGGCGAAAGCGCTGGCTGGTCAGATTAGTAAGACCTTCAAGAAAGAGGTTAAGGCGCTGGAATTGGACGAGGCAAACCTGAAAGCCGTCCTGGGCGGCGCCGATATGGTGGTTAACGCTACCAGCGTCGGCATGAGCCCCCGTAGCGATGAGAGCCCGGTGGCAGCTAGCTTACTGCGCCCCGGTATGGTGGTCTTTGATATCGTCTATAACCCCTTAAAGACGCGGCTGGCTACGGAGGCAGCCGCGGCCGGAGCCGAGGCGGTGATGGGGCTTGATATGCTTGTCTGGCAGGGGGCACTTTCCTTCGAGATGTGGACGGGGAGGCAGGCCCCGGTTGAGCTTATGAAGAGGGAAGCTATCAGGATGCTCGGGGGCAGGTTATGAAGACCAGCATCGCTCTCATCGGTTTCATGGGGACGGGGAAGACGGCGGTGGGTAAGGCCCTGGCCGAGAAGCTGGGCCGGGAGTTTATCGAGCTTGACCCCCTGATTGAGCAGAAGGCGGGTAAGACCATCCCCGGGATATTCAGAGATGACGGGGAGATAGCCTTCCGCGAGCTTGAGATTGCGGTCACCAAAGAGGCCGCCGGCCGGAAAAAAGCGGTTATCGCCTGCGGCGGCGGCATCGTCCTCAACAAGATAAATATTGACCGCTTGAGGGAAGAGGCGGCGGTCGTCTATCTCACCGCCTCCCCGGAGGTGATATTGGGCCGTACCCGGAGCGACGACGAAGAGAGGCCGCTGCTTAAGGTGGCCGACCCCGCCCGGGCTATCAGGGAGCTTCTGGAGTTCCGGAAACCGTTTTACCAGCGGGCCGCCGAGATTACCGTGGATACCTCGAACCTGGATATCGAGTCGGTAGCTAACGAGATAATAAACAGGCTGAAGGAAGATGAGGGTTTCTGTCTCTAAGAGCCGGGTAAGCGGGATGGTAAGAGCCCCGGCCTCGAAGAGCTATACTATTCGCGGCCTGATGTGTGCTGCCCTGGCTCAGGGTGACAGTGAGATAATCGCTCCCTTAATCTCGGATGATACCGTGGCCGCCGCTAGCGTGCTGCGCGCCATCGGCGTAAAGATTACCAGTGAAGTCGATACGAAAAAAGGAGAGCGGTGGCGGGTCAGCGGGGGGAACTTCCGTGAGCCGAAGGCCGACCTTTTCTGCGGCGATTCGGCGGCGACGCTGCGCTTCATGGGCGCTGTCTCGGCGCTGGTCCCCGGAGAGTGCCGTCTTACTGCCGGGCCTTCCCTGGCGCAGAGGCCGGTGGGGCCGCTGGTAACCGCCCTCCGGCAGCTGGGCGTGGACTGCTCAGCCCAGGGGGGGCTAGCGCCGCTGGTGGTTAGGGGGGGACTTAAAGGGGGAGTTACCGAGCTCCCCGGCGATGTCAGCTCTCAGTTCGTTTCGGCGCTGCTTCTGATAGCACCGCTCGCCGGGGGTGAGGTCACCATCAGGCTGACCACGGCGCCGGAGTCGAAGCCGTACTTAATGATGACCCTGGAGTGCCTTAAGGCGTTCGGGATAGAGGTCGCCGCCTCCCCCGACCTGAGGGATTTTAAGATAGCGTCGCAGCCCTACAAGCCGGCCAGGTACCTGGTAGAGGGTGACTGGTCTTCGGCCTCGTATTTTCTGGCCCTGGGGGCGCTTTCGGGGCCGGTAACCGTAACCAACCTGAACCCGGAGAGCCTCCAGGGCGACCGGGCGCTGCTCGGCTTCCTCAGGGACATGGGCGCCCAAATCGAGATAGACAAGAGCACCGTAACCGTGAGAAAATCAAGACTGAACGCCCTGAAGGCCGATTTAGCGGACGCCATCGACCTCCTGCCGACCGTGGCCGCATTGGCAGCGGCGGCCAGCGGCACCAGCGAGCTTAGCGGCATAGAGAGAGCCCGGATAAAGGAATCGAACCGGGTGGCCGCGGTGAGGGAGGGGCTGGAGAGGATGGGTATCAGGGTTCGGGAAGAAAGAGACCGGCTGCTTATCACCGGGGCAAGCCCGAAGGGAGCCAGCATCGAGAGCTATAACGACCACCGTATCGCCATGGCCTTCGGGGTGCTGGGCACCGTGGCCGGGGAAACAATAATAAATGAAGCCGAGTGCGTCTCCAAGACCTTTCCCGATTTCTGGGAGGTCCTTAAGGGTATCGGCGGCGAGGTAAAGCAAAGTGGATAACAGCCTGGGTAAGCTCTTCACCGTGACCAGCTTCGGCGAGAGCCACGGCCGCTGTGTGGGCGCGGTTATCGACGGCTGCCCCGCGGGTCTGGCTATCACCGAGGCCGATATCCAGAAGGAGCTGGACCGGCGAAGGCCGGGCGGTGGCGTTGCCGCCACCGAAAGAAGCGAGGCAGACAGGGTCGAGATTATCTCGGGGGTGTTTAACGACCGGACCACCGGCGCCCCCATCTGCATGGTGGTCTGGAACGAGGATGTCGTCTCCACTGATTATGAGAAGATTCGCTTCCTGCCCCGACCGGGGCAGGCCGACTATACCGCCTTCATGAAGTACGGCGGCTTTAACGACTACCGGGGTGGGGGTAGGTTCTCGGGCAGGATTACGGCCACCATGGTCATGGCCGGGGCCATCGCCCGGAAGCTACTCGCTATCCTGGGCGTTGAGATTGTGGCGCATACCGTGGCTATCGGCGGCGTCACCGCGGAGGCTAAGAGCCTTGATGAGATACGGAAAAACCGGGTCAAGAACCCGCTCTGGTGCGCCGACCCGAAGGCTTCCCGGGAGATGCTAGGCTTAATCGAGGCGGTCAAGAAGGAGGGCGACAGCCTGGGTGGGGTGATTGAGGGGGTGGCGCTTAACGTACCTGTGGGCCTGGGCGAGCCACTCTTTGCCACCCTGGACGGCGAGCTGGCCCGGGCCATGCTGGCTATCCCCGCGGTCAAGGGGGTCGAGTTCGGTTCCGGGTTTGCGACGGCTTCTAAAAAGGGGTCCGAGAATAACGACCCCTTTACCCTGAAGGACGGGAGAATAGCCACCGCCAGCAATAACGCCGGGGGCATCCTGGGGGGACTGAGTAACGGCATGCCCGTAGTGCTCAGGGTAGCCGTTAAGCCGACGCCATCAATCAGTAAGAGCCAGCCGACCGTCAATATCAAGGACATGGCGCCCGCCACGGTGACGGTAAAGGGTCGGCATGACGTCTGTATCGTGCCCCGGGCGGTGGTGGTCGTGGAGTCCATGATGGCGCTAACCCTGTGCGACCTGGCGCTGAGGGCGGGACTGATTCCGAGGATAATAGCATGAGCCTGGAAGAGCTGAGAAAGAGGATAGACGCCATCGACGCCGAGATTGTCAAGCTTATCGGCCACAGGATAGGCGTCGCCCAGGAGGTAGGCAGGGAGAAGCGCGCGCAAGGCCGGCGGGTCAACGACCAGGCCCGGGAAAAGCGGGTACTAGGGCATATCAGGAGCCTGGCGCGCAGTGAAAAGGTAAATCAGGAGGTTATCGAGGGTATCTATCAGCAGCTAATAAAGGTGTGCCGCCGCACGCAGGGCACCGAGGTCGCCTTTCCCGGCGAAGCCGGCGCCTACAGCGAGGAGGCCGCCCTTCAGTTTTTCGGGCCGCTGGTAGCCACCCGACCCTGTGACAGCCTGGACGAGGTCTTCCGGCTGGTGGCACAGGACGAGGCGCAGTTCGGTATCATACCGGTGGAGAACTCGCTGGAGGGGAGCATCAGCCAGTCGTACGACCTGCTCCTGGATTCAAGCCTCAAGGTGTGCGGCGAGCTAGAGTTACGGGTCGTTCACTGCCTGATAGCTAATCCCGGGGCGCGTCTGGACTTGATAAAGCGGGTCTACTCTCACCCCCAGGCCCTGGGTCAGTGCAAGGCCTTCCTCAAGCACCTGGACTGTGAGCTAATCCCGACCTACGATACCGCGGGCAGCGTTAAGCTGATAAAGGAGACGGGCCTGGCCGGTGACGGGGCAATCGGCAGTATGCGCGCCGCGGAAATCTACGGGATGAAGGTAATCGCCCGCGAGATAGAAGACAATCCCAACAACTTCACCCGCTTCTTTGTCCTCTCCCGGGAGGACTCCCCGCCCACCGGCAACGATAAGACCTCCATCGTTTTCTCGGTCAAGGACAGGCCCCGGGTGCTCTATGAGTTCCTCCGCGAGTTCGCCGAGAGGGGCATCAACCTGACCAAGATTGAGTCCCGCCCCACCCGGCATAAGCCCTGGGAATATAATTTCTACCTGGACTTCGAAGGCCACCGGGAGGACAGCGTCGCCCAGGAGGTTCTGGGCTGTCTGGAGCCCTACTCGGTATTCCTGAAAATCCTGGGTTCTTACCCCAGGGCAAAGTAGCTAAGATTGTGAGGTAGTCGGGTGAAGATAGCCATAATCGGCGGCTCGGGGAAGATAGGACGCTGGTTTGCCCGCTTCTTAAGCCAGGAAGGCTACCAGGTGGTCATCACCGGCCGGAACCAGGCTAAGCTCGAAGAGGCCGGGCGGCAGCTGGGCGTTACTACCACCACTGATAACCTGGCTGCGCTAAAGGGGGCCCGGGCGGTGCTGATATCGGTACCCATCGAGAGCTTCGAGGCGGTCCTTAAGCAGATCGGTCCCCACATCGAGCCGGGTCAGTTCGTCATGGACGATACCTCCATTAAGTCGTTCCCGGTGGCCAAGATGCACCAGCATATCAAGGCGGGGGTGGTGCTCGGGGGGCACCCGGTATTCGGGCCGGGGGCGAAAGACGTTACCTACCGGAGCTTCATTCTAACCCCGACCAATGATGAAGAGGAGGCCCTGGCCGAAAAGGTCAAGGACTACCTGGAGAGCCGGGGGGCCCGGGCCACCCTGATGGGCCCCGAGGAGCATGACGAGCTCATGGCGGTTGTTTTGGGGCTAGCCCACTTTATCGCCATCGCTTCCGCCGATGCCCTGCTCAGCTTCGACCGGCTGAAAGAGCTGGGGGCGATTGGCGGGGTTACCTTCCGGCTGCTGCTTACCCTGACGGAGAGCGTTATCTCCGAGGACCCGGAGTTCTACGCTTCCCTACAGATGCACCTGCCTAAACTTACCGAGGTCGAGCGTGGCTTTGAGGAGAAGGTCAGAGACTGGGCGGAGATGGTCGCTACCGGCGACCAGGAGCAGTTTGCCCGCAGAATGAGAGCCCTAAAAGAGAGGTACCGTAAGGCTACCCCAGACTTCGGCAGTGCCTATGAGGACATGTACCGTCTCATCGAGGTGCTGCAAAGGCCGCCTCAGGGTCAGTCCAGGTAGCTTATCCCGGAGGGCGGCCTTTTCTTTATGTCAACCTCTATCCCCGCTTCCCCGAAGAGGCTCTCGAACTGGTTGTCATTATACTCCCCGAAGCTGACGTAGCGTCTTATCTTGGCGTTTACCAGCATCTTGGCACACAGGACACAGGGGGTATGGGTGCAGTAGATGGTACTCCCCTCAAGGCTGACACCATGCAGGCTGGCCTGGATGATGACGTTCTGCTCGGCGTGGATGCCCCGGCATATCTCGTGCCGTGTCCCCGAGGGGATACCCTGTTCGTCGCGGAGACAGCCGAGCTCGAGGCAGTCCTTGAGACCGGCGGCGGCCCCGTTGTAGCCGGTGGCCAGTATGTGCTTATCCCGCACCGCTACCGCGCCGACGTGGTGCCGGCGGCAGGTCGAGCGCTCGGCAACCACCGAGGCTATCTTCAGAAAATACTCATCGGTATCCGGTCTTTTCATAAAAACTTCGAGACCCCTTTAATACGCTGCGTCACCCTTTTATTTCAACTTCGAGATGACCTCGTTGACCTCGTTTCTCAGGTTCTCCACGGAGGACTCGTTAATAATGGTGAAGTCGGCCACGGCGATGGGGCCGCCCTTGTTAGTCTTCTCGATTTCCGCCCTATCCCGGCTGGCCGCCTCCTCCGGCTTGAGACTGCGCTCCGGTCTCCGGCTGAGCCGGGCACGCCTCGTCCTCGGTGAGGCATAGACGGCCACCACGTAAAGGCCGTCTCCATAGTAGTCCTTAAGCAGGAGGTACTCCTCCCAGGAGTAGAGCCCGTCGATAACCACGTCGCCGCCTTTCAGAGCCGAGTCAATCCCGGGCAGGCTCAGTTTGGCATAGGCCGCCATGCCGTGCTCTTCACGCAGGAACTCCCTTACCCATCGCTCGTTTTCCTCGCTCAGGGCTAGCCCCTTCTTCTCTAATTCCCGGTCGGTAATGTCCCCGAAGCGCACCCGGCTAAAACCGGCTTCCTCGAACACCCTGGCGACCTCGGACTTACCGGCCCCGGCCATGCCGACCACGGAGACTACTTTTTTATCCATAGGCTATATGGGCTTCATTATAAGAGAAACAGCGCCTAAATATCAATGAAGCCACCCCCGACCTGTGCTATAATGCGGGAAATGATAGAGACCAACCTGGCCGGTAAACTTAAAGAGGGGCTGCCGGCGGAGCTTATCGGCTGCCTAGAAGCAGCGGCTAAGCTGGCCGCGGAACGGGGTCTCCGCCTCTACCTGGTGGGCGGAGTAGTGCGTGACCTGCTCCTGGAAAGGCCTAATCTCGACCTTGACCTGGTGGTCGAGGGGGATGCCGTGGCCCTGGCCCAGGGGCTGGCCGGAACGGCCGCCAAGATTACCACCCACCCCCGTTTCCAGACCGCCAAGCTCGACTGGGCTGGCTTCAGCGTCGATTTTACCACCGCCCGCTCCGAGAGCTATGACCGGCCCGGGGCGCTACCCACCGTCAAGCCCGGCTCCCTGGAGAGCGACCTCTTTCGCCGTGACTTTACCGTTAATGCCATGGCGGTCTCGCTCAACGCCGACCGCTACGGCGAGCTTATTGACCACTACGGAGGGCGCTCCGACCTTGAGCAGAGGCTGATACGCGTGCTGCACCAGAGGAGCTTTATCGACGACGCCACCCGTATCTGGCGGGGGCTGCGCTACGAGCAGCGCCTCGACTTCCAGATAGAAGAGGATACCCTCAACTGGCTCAAGCGGGATATACCGATGCTGGATACCGTAAGCGGCGACCGCCTGCGCTACGAGCTGGAGTGCGTCTTCCGTGAGGCGCAGCCGGAGAAGGTCCTCTGCCGCGCCGACGAGCTCGGTGTCCTTAAGAAGATGCACCCGGCGCTGGCGGCGGACGGCTGGCTAAGGGACAGGTTCCGGCTGGCCCGCAGGCTTAGCCTGCCCGACTCGCCCTCTTTCGGGCTCTATCTGGCGCTGCTCGCTTACCGCCTCAGCGGTCAGGAATGCGACGGGCTTATCTCAGAACTCAAACTGTCCCGGCCGGTCGCCCAGGTAGTGCGCGATACGGCTGCCCTCAGGGCTAACATTAAGACGCTTTCCTACCCCGAAATTAGACCCAGCTACGTCTACCGGCTCCTGCACGGTCTTTCCCTGGCGGCGGTTACCGCCGCGACCATAGCCGCCGCCTCACCGGTGGCCCGTCAGCACCTGGAAGGCTACCGGCACAAGCTACGTTATGTCAAGCCAACCCTGAACGGCGACGACCTGATAAGCATGGGTGTCCCCCCCGGCCCCCGGGTCAGGGAATTCCTGGAGCGGCTGCGTGA
>CAZXVG010000020.1:0-12572 GCA_964644205.1 uncultured Dehalococcoidales bacterium
TTTCTATCCCCTGCTCTTCAAGTTTAGCCAACTCGGCAGCAGTAGCACATAACATAACTATGGCGGAAATAGTCTCACGTCCAGTAGGACGTGCCTACAATGGTCATCAGGCTGAACTAGCAAGCGTGCAAGTTCAAAGGTTCATAGAATGATAGGAAAATGGGAGCCATATGTAATTGACCTAGAGCTTCTGAGTAGATTTCTCTAAAGCCCTATGCTCTGAACAGTACCTACAAATCATGCCTTGATTAACGATGATCCAATAGTGCGCCCCTGTTGGGCTCTTGCGACACTTCCACTGCCCATTAGCTAGATACTCAGAATACTGTCCAGTTTTCCTCACTTCTCTATCCATGGCATCTATATTACTATACCCCATGCAGCCGACCATCAGTGGCAAAGCATCTGTGTATAAGCAATCGCCTTGATTGAACGAGATGGCTTAGTGTTGGATATTCAGCTTCGACAGGCAGACTTTCTGCCTCATACTGAATAAGTAGAAAACAAAGCTATCCCAACAGATACCACTGCTATGCCGACACCTAGCAAAACGTACAAGGTGCGACGTTTAATACTCATGATACAACTTCTAATATTCATATAAACCCCCTATTCCTGACCAACTTGCGTAAGCTAGTGATCATACTTACTAGCATTTTGATAGTTGCGTTAGTGTAGCATATACAATACCCGTCCCTCTTTTGTATCTCTAATATCAAGAGTGCAGCCATTTAAAATGGCCGCCAGTTGCTGCGCTATCAACAATATCTTTTTCCCTCTCTCCCAATGCACCTCATCAGATATTTGCTCTTTGCCAGCTAATAATCCTAGCTGCCCTCCGCGGTTTAGCGCTAATCTAAGAATCAAGCCAGCCTTTTTTACTTGATCAAAATAAATCCTTTTCAACCTACTCTTTGCGCTGTCTGTTATTCTTATCATTAAAACTCCCTTCACGGTCAGCAATGCGTCCGCTATGGGCACAAACTTATATTAGCCCTTACACCCTTTATCATTTCCCCATGATTCCAACTATTTTTCAATGCGTCTCGTAGGCATATAACACGAAATTAAAAAGGGAGGGGATACCAAAACCACCCTCTAAATGGCGGTAGTCGGTATCCCCTCCCGTCATCTACTCCCCAGCCTCAACCGTTATTCTATTGTTACTAGTTAATACCTATGCCTTGATTATACTCTTATTCAAGTATCTGAAGTTTAATAAGGTACCGTTGTCGTGAATAGGGATTACTAGTCGCTTGCTTCCATACCTTCGTTGATGCACATGAGATACCGTCTGGGGTTCCCTTGTATTGTTCTTGCGACAGCTTTAAAGCCGTGTTCTTGAGCGTATTTAAGAACCGCATCGGTGTCTCGCATATCAACCGCACGTGAACCCAATATTATATTGTTTAGTTCTCGATATAGTGCGCTGGACACTTTGACCATTGGATGACCTCCTTTATTACAGATGTTAGCTGGAGCTTGGGTCATCCAACACTTGAGAAGTCTTGAGGCAACTTTAAGAGGTGCCTAATGGCCTAAACTGAAACTATAATCTAACCGTACATCCAATTGATTCTTTTTGCAACAAGAACGACGAGTGGGATAATATTATTTTCGAAAATAATTAACACAATGGTGCAATAATATATTCGCTCAGTCACTTTTCATGATATTTTTAAACTTCTATAAAGCACCGTTATCTTAGTCTTTACTGAGTCTCCATATTAGCGGACTAACTAATTAACGGCCTTAATGCATCCTCCGGTATTGCCATAATATTATTGTCGCTATCTAGTCTGATTTCATAGACGTAGTAATCACTCGGTAGATTTTCTGCTTTAAATCCTACGCGATAGTATTCTACGATAACACCAAATTTGCCGACATGTGTCTCAACATCACAATATTTGGGCTTCCCCTCGCCGTTTGTCGCTGAAACAACTTGTATTCGCTGCCCTTTAGCATACCTTGGCATTATCAACTCCTTTGAAAGCCGGGGCCTGGTTGATTCTGGTCTTGCAGCAGAAGTCTAAGCCTCTCACAGGGTCTTGTCAACCAACAGGCCAAGCCAGAGATAAAAAGGCTGGCATTCGACGCTTTGGATATAAGAGTCTATGCCAGCCATGATACCATAGAGATTAGAGGCGTGATTCCTCTTGAGTTAGCTTTACCTACCACTGCACAAACATCGGCATGATAACGTGGACGTAGTTATCAACCCCCACCGGCCGCAGTACCCCCGGACTTGAAGGGGTGGTAATCTCCAGGGCCACCTGCTCCTCGTGGAGCACGCTCAGGACATCGGCCAGATACTTGCCGTTGAAGGCAATCTTTGCCTCCTCGCCCTCGATGACCGCATCCATCTCGCCAACGTCGTCCCCGACCTCCTCGGAACGAGCGGCCACCGTCATCTTACCCGGCTTCATCTCCCCACCGCCGGGAACCATCATGAGCCGGACAATGCCGCTGCCGTCACGGGCGAAGATAGCGGCCGTCTTGGTCGCCCTCAGGAAGGCAGCCACCTCGACCACGGTGCGGGTGGTGTAGCTCTGCGGGATTAACTGAGCATAATTGGGGAAGGCCCCCTGAACCAGTTGCGATACCAGCTCGATATCCTTGAGGCGGAACAGGGCCTGGCTCTTATCGGGGTCAACCGTTATGTCAACTGCCTCCTCCTGGTCCACCATGAGCCGGTTCAGCTCGGCCAGGGTGCGTGACGGAATAATGACCGTGGTCTTCTGACCGACCGAAGCCGCCAGGGGCAGCTTATGCACCGCCAGGCGGAAGCCGTCAGCCGCCGCCAGGGTCAGCAAGTCACCCTCGAAATCAGCGCTGACCCCGGTAAGTACCGGGCGGGACTCCTCGGTAGCCGCCGCAAAGACAACCTGGCTGATACCTCGCTGCAGGGCCTCCACGGTGACCTTGGTGGCAATCCCCGCCTCCACCTTCGGTATCGGCGGGAAGTCCTTGGCATCAACCCCGCTGATGCGCGCCTCGAAACGGGCGCACTTTAACTCCAGGGTGGTGCGCTGGGAGAGATTAACCTCAATCTTATCATTGGGCAGAGAGTTGATGAACTCGGTAAGCAGCCGCGCCGGAACGGTAATCGCCCCCTCTTCCTCTACCTTAGCCCCAATCCAGCAGGAAGTAGCCATCTCCAGATTGGTGGCGGTCAGTTTGAGACGAGACTGGTCGGTCTCCAGAAGGACGTTATTGGTTATGGGCAGGGTTGTCCTGGTAGCCACGGCTCTGCCCACCACACTCAGACCCCGGCTCAGATTTTCCTGAAGGCATGTCAACCTCATAGTGCACCCCCAAACTTATTCCCCTTAGCGAAGTAGTATATACCAACACCCATCCGCACTCAACCCCCCTTCATAAAGACCTCGGCTCGCTGTTATACCTCACACCCCCCACAAAGACTCCGCCGTCTCTCATCAAAGCCTGACCACCCCACTCTTACCCCCGCTCTTCGCTGCCAAGCGAATATTCTCGATAGTGATGCCCCGGTCTACGGCTTTACACATATCATAAATGGTTAGGGCGGCAACTGCAACTGCGGTCAGTGCCTCCATCTCCACCCCCGTCTTGCCGGTGCTCTTTACCGTGACGGTAATCTCTACGGCGCTCTCCGCCTCATTCAGGCAGAAATCAACCTGGCTGTCGCCCAACAGAACCGGATGACACAGCGGTATCAGCCGCGGTGTTTCTTTAGTCGCCATAATACCGGCCAGATGAGCCACGGTGAGAACGTCTCCCTTGGCCGTGCCGCCCTTCTTTATCAACTCGAAGGTAGCCGCCTTCATCCTGACCAGACCCCTGGCTACCGCCTCACGCTGGGTATCCGGCTTACCGGTGATGTCCACCATCCGAGGACGGCCCGCTTCATCAATATGCGATAGCTCGGTCATGGTTAACCCCCTACCTGGGTCATGGGGCGCTCCAGAGGCCCCTGCCCTTCTGCCAGCCGGTGACGCAGCGGCTTTCTAGCTACCGCCGCCCTAATCAACCCTTTCAGGTCTTCCCGGGATGCCCCGCTCCGCAGGGGCCGCTTCAGGTCTATCTCCTCATCGGAGAGGAGGCAGGGTCGGAGCCGGCCGTCCGCCGTCAGCCGCAGGCGATTACACTGGAAGCAGAAGTGCTCGCTGAGCGGGCTGATGAAGCCCACGCTGCCCTGGCTGCCGGCAAACCGGAAATACCTGGCCGGCCCGCTGCCGACCCGGGGTAAACACGGCTCCAGTTCTCCCAGCGGCGCCAGCCGTCTCTTGATATCAGCCACCGAGACGAAGTGCAGGCCGCTACCGCCGACCCCGGCGGTGGGCATGAACTCGATGAAGCGCACATTCCAGCCCTGGCTGATAGTCCGGGCGGCGAAATCAATGACCTCGTCGTCGTTGATACCGGCCATGACTACCTGGTTAATCTTAACCGGGTTAAGCCCGGCCTTACGAGCCGCCTCGATACCGTCGAGCACGTCGCCGAGCGGGAAACCGCTGCGGGTAATAGCCTTGAATCTATCCGGCTTAAGGGTGTCCAGGCTTACGTTAACGCGACTAAGGCCGGCCTGCTTTAGCTCGGCGGCGTAACGCCCGAGCAGCGTCCCGTTGGTGGTCAGGGAAATATCGTCCACCGCCTCCACCTGCCGGAGCATAGCCACCAGGGAGGCTATCCCCAGCCTCACCAGGGGCTCGCCGCCGGTGATCCTGACCTTATTTATGCCCAGCTCAGCCGCCGCGGCAACCACGGTGCGGATTTCCTCGTAGCTCAGGATATCCGCGTGGGAGAGCTGACGGATACCGGCCAGCGGCATACAATAGACGCAGCGCAGGTTGCAGCGGTCGGTCACCGATACCCGCAGATAGTTTATGGGACGCTGAAAAGAATCACAAAGCCCGGTCATAGTCCTAACCCAGCCAGCACCTCGGGCACCCGCCGCGCTGCCTGCCCGCGATGGCTAATCCTGTTTTTCTCCTCCGGTAGTAACTCCGCCATCGTCTTCGCCAGCCCCAGTAGATAGAAGACGGGGTCGTAGCCGAACCCCCCCCTCCCCACCGGCTCAAAGGTTATCAGCCCCCGGCACTCCCCGGAACACAGCTCTACCCTGCCTCCGGGCGTGGCCACGGCAATGACGCACCGGAAACGGGCCGAGCGCTTCTCCCAGGGCACCCCCGCCAGCCGCTCCAGGAGGTAGCTAATCCGCTCCTCATCCGAAGCCCCCTCGCCGGCATAGCGCGCCGACAGCGGACCGGGTTCGCCGCCCAGGACATCGACCTCAAGCCCGGAGTCATCAGCCAGGGCTACCAGCCGGCTCTCCGCCGCCAGGGTCGCCGCCTTTAATCTGGCGTTCTCCTCCAGACTATCCCCTACTTCATTGACGGCGGTAGTGATACCCTGCTCTTCGGGGGTAACCAGACGGAAGGGCAGGTCCCGGAGCAGGCTTCGATACTCACGCACCTTAGCCTGGTTCCCGGTCGCCAGGAGCAACTTCTTCAATAACCTAACCTCGGGGCAATCAAAACCGCTTCAGAGATTAGTGATGAACTCGTCGAGGCTCATGGCCGCCATGGTCATCGTCTGCAGGGTGCCTCTGGCGCCCAGCTCCATAGCCACCTTGGACACGGCGATATTATCCGGCGCCTCCAGGATGTTGACAAAATCATAGGGGCCCAAAACGGAGTACTGGGCCAATATCTTAACCCCCATCGCCTCGACCTCTTTGTTCACCTCCCTGATTCTGCTCGGGTTCTGTCTTATGGTCTTTCTTCCTTCGTCAGTCAAGGTAGTCAGCATAACATAGGTCGCCATTTGCCACCCCCTGCATTTATTTGCCAGCGCTGGCACGACTCACCACGCTATTCAAGGCTCTCAAACCTTGTCTCCAGCTTCTTGGCCACCTGAGGCATGGTGGTGTATTCCATCTCCTCCAGAGGCAGCCGGTGCGGCTCGAAGGGGCCATGACGCCGCATGTAGTCAGCTATCTCGTTCGCCTGCTGGCGGGCGAGGTCAAAGGACCGGTCGGCAAACATATCCCGCGGGCCCACCAGCTTACCGCCGCCTATCTGGAAACCAACCGCAATCACCCTGGGCGGCCCGTCGAAGCGGGTCGGGGTACTGTCCGGGATGGACACCGGCATGAAGGGGCCGTGATGCGAACCCCGCATCCACCCCTCCACCAGATGGGGATGGCTGAACGGCTCCATGACCTCCCCTACCGCCGGGAAAACCCCTTGAGCCCGGACAACGCACACCGGGTCGTCCTTACCCGCATAGCGCCCGGCAATAATCGACAGGCGCTGGGTAGACGACACGGCGGCGATATCCCTGGTCTCGCGGCTGTAGACCGACTTGACGATATAGCGCGAGGGGGCGCCGATGAAAACCAGGAGGTCGTAGCTCTCCTCCGGGGTGTTAAGGACTATCTTCTTGTGTTCCTTGACGTCATGCACCTCGAAGGCAAAACCGGTGTGCATATTGGGGGCAATCACCAGACCGATGGTGTTAAAGGGGTCGGCGAACATCTTATACAGGGGCAGGTTCCAGGCCCCGGCCGAGGTCTTATCCGCCATGAAAATGATGACCGGCTCCGACTTACGCTCCTCAAACTCCATCTCGGCCACCCCGGGCCCCATCCCCTTAACATTACCGGAGAAGGCATCGGCGAGCAGGTCCTGCCCGGCGCCGTAAAGACCCAGCGACTTGGCCACCTCGGTGCCGGCTAAAAAGGTATCCCAGGCCAGCTTATGGATTCTCTCGTTCTCCTCGCCCTGCTGGTGGGTCATAATAAGCTGGAGGTCATCGCCGCACTTGGTAACGTGATAGTCAATCAGCAGGCCCTCTTTCTTGGCCTCGGCCATAAGCTCGTCCGCCTTAGCCAAGACATCGGGGTGCGACTCGGAATGTCCCACATAACCGCCGATGTCAGCCTTGATGACACTCAGAGTAATCTTCATTATCAGTTTGCCCCCTTTCGCCGCAGCCGGCTAGTATTCTATGCCCCGCCGCGACCCTATCCCACGGTCATAAGGGTGCTTTATCTTGAGGCACTCGGTGACCAGGTCAGCCGCCTCCACAAGTTCCGGGTGAGCCTTACGACCGGTAAGGATAAGCTCCAGCCGGGACGGTTTACCCTTAATCAGCGCCATCACTTCATCCAGCGGTATCAGCCCGAAGGCCACCGCCACATTAATCTCATCCAGGATGACCAGGTCGTAGTTATCGCTGAGCACCGCCTCACGGGCCGCGGCCAAGGCCTGCCGCGCCTGCTCCCTATCCTGCGGCCTGACGTTAGCCGGGTCAACGAAATCCAGGCCGCCGAAGCTGGCCAGACTAACACCGGGCAGCTGAGCCAGGATACGGCGCTCCCCATAGGGATAGTCGCCCTTCATGAAGAAGACGATATATACCCTGCGCCCCTGCCCCAGGGCCCGCACGACCGCCCCCAGCGCTGCGGTCGTCTTACCTTTACCGTCACCGGTAAAAACCTGCACCAGACCCTGAGCCGAGGGCTCTAACGAACCGCGTTCTGAGTGCGTCTGTGCCAACAAAAAGCCCCTAACAGCCGCCGGGAGTGGACATGCCAATCACTCGGCAATAGACAGTCTAACAACCGGAACTTGCCATGTCAAGCAAAGATTAAGGCAGGGATTGTTGCGCCAGCGGCAATAATGATATGATAATTAGCAACAAGGTCACCAAATCCAGAAGGTGGCAGGGGGTAAGGAATCATAGACGTAATCCCAGCCCTAGACATCAGAAAAGGCCGGTGCGTCCGTCTCTACCAGGGAGACTACGAGAAGGAAACGATATTCTCCGACGACCCGGTGGAGATAGCCCTGGAGTGGCAGGCCATGGGGGCACCGCGGGTACACGTGGTTGACCTCGACGGCGCCGCCAGCGGCGAGCTCCACAATCTGGGCATCATCACCGAGATAGCCAACACGCTACTGGTTCCCACCCAGACCGGAGGCGGCATCCGCGACCTAGAGACCATCGAGGAGCTCCTGAAAGCGGGCATCGACCGGGTCATCCTGGGCACCGCCGCCGTAGAAGACCCCGACCTGGTCAAGGAGGCGTGCCGCAACTTCAGCGAGTCCATAATCGTGGGTATCGACACCTGGGAAGGGCTGGTCTCCATCCACGGCTGGCAGCAGCGCACCGAGATAAAGGCCATCGAGTTCGCCGAGGCCATGATTGGGCTCGGGGTAAAGCGTTTTATCTACACCGACATCAGCCGCGACGGCACCCTCACCGAGCCCAACCTCAGCGCCATCGCCGAGCTGGTCAACATCACCAGACTGCCCATCCTGGCCGCCGGCGGTATCTCTTCCCTGACCCACCTGGGGCTCCTGGAACGCCTCGGCGTCGAGGGGGCCATAGTGGGTAAGGCCCTCTACACCGGCAACATTAACCTGAGGGAAGCCCTGGCCATTGTCAGCTAACGGGGGTAAGGCAAATAGAAAACCTAAGGTTTAACGAGCAGGGGCTTATCCCGGCCATCGTCCAGGACGCCGATACCGGCCAGGTTTTGATGCTCGCCTACATGAACCAAGAGGCGCTCAGGCGAACCCTAGCCAGCGGTGAGGCCTGGTTCTACAGCCGAAGCCGGAAGACGCTGTGGCACAAGGGGGAGACCTCGGGCAACTTCATCAAGGTGCTTTCCGTCTGGCACGACTGCGACAGCGACACCCTGCTGCTTAAGGGTAAGCCCGCCGGCCCGGTGTGCCACACCGGCCACCAGAGCTGCTTCTTCAGGCAGCTAAACGACCGCTAGGGACGAATCACCCGGAAGCAGCAGCCGGTTCTGTTTCCCGCCCATCAATCTCAACGGCCCTGCTCAGGGCGGCGATAGCGACCTCAAGCTGACTATCGTCTGGCTCCCGGGTGGTCAGCCTCTGCAGCCAGAGCCCGGGGGCCAGAAAGGCCCTCACCAGGCGGCTTTTCTCGTGCCGGGCCCCGAACTGGATAATCTCATAGCTCACACCGGCAATGACGGGAATAAGGATGACCCGCCACATCACCATCAGGCCCAGCGACGGGCGGCCCACCAGGGCAAAGGCAAAGATGGCAATGACCAGCACCACAAAGATAAAGCTGGTGCCGCAGCGCCGGTGGGCGGTCTGGTAATTACGCACCTCGTCTACGGCCAGCGGGACACCCGCCTCGTAGGCGTTCACCGTCTTGTGCTCGGCGCCGTGATAGGCAAACACCTGCTTCAAGCTGGCCGCAAGACCAACCAGTTTAAGATAAGCAATGAAAAAGCCCAGCCGAATGAAGCCCTCGACCAGGGAAAAGAGGACGGACGACTCGATATAGGCAGCGATGGCCCTGGTCAGAAAAAGGGGCGCGATGAAGAACAGGGCCACGGCAAAGGCCACCGAGCCGGCCACCATACCCCAGGCCGCCCCTCCTGAAATATGCTCACCCTCCGCCTCCACGGCCACGTTAGCCGAGTAGAGGAGGGACTTCATGCCCAGCACCAGGGTCTCCAGGAGGACAACCACCCCGCGCACCACCGGAATCTGCCGGGCCCGGCTGGTGGAGAAAGACGGCAGCGGCTGGGTATCGACGACTATCTCGCCGTCGTTGCGGCGCACCGCGGTCACCATAGACCACCGTCCCCGCATCATAACCCCCTCGATAACCGCCTGACCGCCGTAATGAAACTTCTTGGCCACCTTTTAAGTCCTTTAAGTCCTCTGACAAGCAGAAGGGAGCCGCCCTCGGAAAAGCCGCTCCCTAAAACAAGTCCTCAGAATGTGTCTCGGCTACCTTCTACAGCTTGTAGCGCCGCTTGAACCGCTCCACCTGACCCGCCTTGTCCATCACCCTCTGCTCACCGGTGAAGAACGGGTGGCACTGGCTGCACACTTCGACCTTGAGCTCCTTACGGGTGGAGCCGGTGGTAAAGGTATTGCCGCAGGAACAGATTACCTTGGCATCGGGATAATACTTGGGATGAATCTTAGCCTTCATTAATCCTAACCAGTGTAAACACTGACCTTTCTTCGGTCTCCGCTGGTCGGCTCGAAGCTGACCACGCCGTCAATAAGGGCGTAGAGGGTAAAGTCCTTGCCCACACCCACGTTATCGCCCGGGTGAATACGGGTGCCCCGCTGCCGCACCAGAATCGTCCCGGCACGTACCGTCTGCCCGGCATATCTCTTGACCCCCAGCCGCTTGGCGTTACTGTCGCGCCCGCAGCGCGTGGAGCCGCCTCCCTTTTTATGCGCCACCTTCGGTCACCTCTTTCTTGCGCCGCCGAACCTTCTTCTCCGGCTCGTCGGGAGCCGACCCCGGTTCGACTATCCTATCTATGGTCAGCCGGGTATAAGCCTGGCGATGGCCCGTCTTCTTGCGGTAACGCACCTTGGGCTTATACTTAAAGACGATAACCTTCTTACTCCGGCCCTCTCCCTGTGAGGTAGCCAGCACCCTGGCCCCGCTAATCACGGGAGAACCCACGGTTACCTTATCGTCCTGGGCGATAAGCAGGACCCTATCCAGCTCGACGCTACCGCCCTCGGCCACGTCCAGCCGCTCCACCTCCAGGCTCTGGCCTGGGCTCACCCGGTACTGCTTGCCGCCGGTTTCTATAATAGCGTAAATCTCTCTGCCTCCCCTAATCAAACGTAGTATATCATTCTACCAACTCAGGCTTCGGGGTGTCAAACGTCACCTTCCGGCCAAGGCGGCCATGAAATCCTCCGAGCGGGAGATATCGGCGAAGTTGGGCAGGACGTTAGCTATCTCAAAATCGTGCAGCTCGTCACTAAAGGCGGTGCAGCAGTCTTCGAGAACGGTAATCTCATAACCCAGCTCGGCTCCGTAGCGGGCCGTGCTGTTAATCACAAAGGTGGTGGCCACCCCGGCCAGGAAGAGGCGCTCTATCCTGGCGGTGCGCAGAATCAAGTCCAGCTCAGTGTAGGAAAAGGCGCTCGAGTTATAGTTATCGATAACCAGGTCGTTCTCAAGCGGCCTTATCTCTTCGGCAACCTCAGCCCCCCAGGTGCCCCGGAGAAAGGCGTTGTAGCCCTTGGTCCCCCTCATCAGGGGAAAGGGCCGCTCACCCAGCTCCGGGAAGCCCGGCCGGAAAACGTTGTTGACAAAGCAGACCCGCATCCCGGCACCCCGGCTGGCCCCGACCACGGCGGCCCAGCGCTCCAGCAGATGGTGCTTGACTACCTGATTAGCTATCCCGGAGGCGGCGAACTTGCCCTCAGGCTTAACAATATCGTTCTGGCAGTGCAGCATCAAGAGCATCGACTTCGAGACATCAATCGTTAACCCCATCTTCACCTCTCCTTAAATCTATTCTCGGGACACACACAAACAAGCGATTTTATCAGGTGCCAAATACCGTGTCAAGCTCGCCGGGCCTCACCCACTACGGGAGATAAGCCCCCGCCAGAGCTCCGCCACCTTCGCCTTAAGCTCGCCAAGGCGGCAGTCGGTATCGATAACCACATCGGCCTGTCTCAGTCTCTCCGCTGCGGATAGCTGAGCCCGAAGGCGCGCCCGGGACTCCGCCTCCGAAAGCCCGCTTCGCCCCTTAAGCCGCTCAATGACGGTAGCCTCACCGGCCACGGTAACCCAGACCTCGTCCGTAAGTGAAGTCCAGCCGGCTTCCTGAAGCAGGGCCGCCTCAAGCACCACCACCCTCACCCCGTCCCGGCGGCACCTCTCCAGACGGGCCTTTACCCGGGCGGCTATCCGGGGGTGCATTATCCGGTTGAGCCGGGCCAGGGCCTCGGGGTCAGCGAACACCAGCCGGCTCAGCCGGGGGCGGCTAGCCCCGCCGCCGGGGGTAAGAACCTGCTCCCCGAAGGCAGCCGTGAGCTCCCGCCTTACCTCGCGGTCAGACCTGAGGACATTATGGCCTATCCGGTCGGCGTCGATAACCACCGCCCCCAGCTCCTCAAGGAACCGAGACACAGTGCTCTTGCCGCTGGCGATACCCCCGGTAAGACCGATTACTTTCACGGCGAACCACCCCACCCAGTCTACCCGCCGGGGGACAGGTAGTCAAGATGAGACATCATCTATTACCCCACCCCGGTTCTATCTTTACCCACCCGCCGCCCTTTAAGGAAGAAGAGGGGCTGGCCTCCCCCTTCACATCGCACTACAACCTGTCCTTAGTTATTATCTTCCCTCCCCAGGGTGCTTAAGAGGGGTAATGCCCCTCTTTTTATTCCTCCCCCTCTCCCTTGAGGGAGAGGGGGACACAGGGGGTGAGGGTGAAAACCGCTAAATCACAGGCTATAACTTACCCGAAACGGGTGATATAATTAGACTAAACAGGACAAAGGTGATAACCATGCATGAGGCACGACTCTACGAAAAGCTAGTCGGCTCCCGGGTCAGGTGTCACACCTGCCAGTGGCGCTGCACCATCAACCCGGGTAAAACCGGTGTCTGCCGCATGTACCAGAACCGGGACGGCACCCTCTACAACCTGAACTACGCCCTGGTGTCCTCGCTGGCCGCCGACCCCATCGAGAAGAAGCCCCTCTTTCACTTTTACCCCGGCACGCTGGCCCTGTCCCTGGGCACCTGGGGGTGCAACTTCC
>CAZXVG010000021.1:0-12539 GCA_964644205.1 uncultured Dehalococcoidales bacterium
TTTCCTGCAAGGCTTGAGCCGCTTTGACCATGTTCTGGGCGCTCTGTTCGAAAAGCCCAAAAAACTTCTGTTCTTGAGGTATGAAAGGAAACCTAGGCACTACCGGCCCTCCTTTGTAGTTGGCAAGCTGTTAATCCGATGATACAAACCAGAGGAGGGCGACCGGGCACCTTCCCTCCCGCAGCCCGAGTTTAAATGAGAGCCGAGCTTATTGTCAAGCACCCGGTTGACAGATGATGATAAGGCGAGTAAAATCTCCCAATTGTGGCGGTAGATAGTTGCCCTCGGAGGGGGGCTTCGGACTTGACCACCACTGGAATTGGTGGCATTATTAAGCTTAAGTTTTGAGGGGCTCAGTGGCGCCAGGCAAGGGCCCGGCCAGAGTTTTGAGACATGGAGAAAAAGGAGAAACTTGAGGAACTGCCCACACTCCGCCCCGGTGACAGGGTGCTGAGGAGAGAGCGAAGGCCGCGCAGTATAATGCATGCTGTGGCGCAGAATATGCCCAGACTATTCAAGCGTAGAGCCAATAAGCAGCCGGGGAAGTAATTAGATGTATGTCGTCATCGCTGGTGCCGGAGTAGTTGGTTTTCACATCGCTTCGCTATTGGTTAAAGAGAACCACGAGGTAGCGGTTGCGGAGCAATCCGAAGAGGCCCTGGAGAATGTCAGCCGCCAGCTTGATGTTAAGACTATCCTTGGTAACGTAGCCAGCCCCAAAATCCTCAAAGAGGCGGAGGTCCACCGCGCCGACTTGGTTATCGCCGTCACCGACAGTGACGAAACCAATATGATTACCTGCTTCATGGCCAAGGAGCTCGGCGCCCGTATGACCGTAGCCAGGGTGCGTAACCCCGAGTATTCGGGCTACTTCATCGGTACTGCCCCCTCCCCCTCCGCCCCCAGGAAGGTAATCCGGCCCAGGACCTTCGGGGTTGACCTTTTCATCAATCCCGTAACCGAGGCCGCCCGGGAAATAGTAACCATCCTCTCCGGTTTTTACTCCACGCCGGTGGAGAGCTTTGCCGACGGGCTGGTTCAGATTAGGGAGTTTCGGGCGGAGAGGGAGGCGGTAACCGATAGACCAGTGAGCGGGATTACCCTCCCCAAACCGTGCCTCGTTGTCGCCGTGCTCCGCGCCGAAGGCATCTTCATCCCCACCGCCGAGGAGATAATAAAGCCGGGGGACCGGGTCTATCTCCTTGCCTCCCGGGAGCACATGGATGAGATAGGTGAGATGTTCGCCGAGCCGCAGCACCCGGCCAAGAGGGTGGTCATTCTCGGCGGGGGGCGGGTCGGGGTTCTGGTCGCCGAAAGGCTGTGTGAGGAGGGGATTTCGGTAAAGATTATCGAGAAGAGCCTGAGCCGCTGTCAGGAGATTGCCCCCAAACTGGAGGGGGTATCCGTAATCCAGGGTGACGGCACCAACCGTGATTTCCTTATTGAGCAGGGAGTCCCCCTGGCGGACGCCTTTGTCGCCAGCACCGAAGGCGACGAACTCAATATCCTTTCCGGACTGCTGGCCAAGAAGCTGGGGGTATCGCGAAACCTGATACTGGTCAATAACCCCGGGAACATCTCTCTGGCTGACGCCGTCGGGGTCGATGTGGCCGGCTCCCCACCCCTGCTTGCGGCCCGTAAGATTGCCCACTTTGTTCTCCACGGCGGCGCTGTTTCGGTATCCCTGCTCGGCGGTGAGCAGATTCAGGTTATCGAGTTCGTAGCCAGCCCGACGGCCCCCATCATCAACCGCACCGTCGCCGAGGCCGGACTGCCTAAAGAGGCCATAGCCGGGGCCATTATCCGGGAGAACACGGTTATCCTGCCCCCGGACGACAGCACCGTAGGCCCCGACGACCACGTTATTGTGGTCTCACCGCTCGCCCAGACGCCGGCTGTGGAAAGGCTTTTCATGCCCAAGAATAAGCCATGAAAATAAAGGTCGTTGTCCATTACCTGGGGCTTTTGATGGCGGGTCTAGGGCTGACCATGCTTTTCCCACTGGGCTGGAGCCTCTACCACGGAGAGCCGGTATCCTCGGCTTTCGCCATCTCGATGGGCATTACTGTCGGCTCCGGCCTGCTTGTCTGGCGTCTGACCCCGGGGAGCGAAGGTGGGTTCAGCCGCCGCGAGGCGCTGCTGCTGGTCACCGGCGGGTGGATAATGGCCTCGCTCTTCAGTGCTCTACCCTACCAGCTGGCGGGGGTCTTCCCCAGCTACCTCGACGCCTTCTTCGAGGCGATGTCGGGCTACACCACCACCGGGGCTACCGTGCTTACCTCGATTGAGACCCAGGCCCAGAGCATACTCCTGTGGCGTAACTTTACCCAGTGGCTGGGGGGGATGGGGATAATAACCCTCTTCGTGGCCCTGTTTCCCCTGTTCGGCATGGGGGCGGCCCATCTGGTCGACGCCGAGCTGCCCGGCCCTCAGACGGAACGGCTGACCGCCCGAATCCGGGACACCGTGAAGTCGCTGTGGTATCTCTATGTCGGCTTTTCCCTGCTGGAGTTCCTGCTACTCTGGAAGGCTGGGGGCATCCCTGCCTTTGATGCCATGACCGTCACCTTCGGCACCATGCCCACCGGGGGCTTCTGTGCCCGGACTCTCAGCATTGCCGCCTATAACAGTGTCGTCGTCGAGGGCATTGTGGTTGCCTTCATGATAATTGCGGGCACAAACTTCGGTCTTCATTACCTCACTCTGGGGAAACGCCAGTTGTCGTACCTGGTGAATAACCCCGAGTTCCGCTGCTACATCGCCTTCCTGGTGGGGGCATCCGTGCTCGTGGCACTTAATCTGGTGAGCGTTATGGGGATGTCCGTCGGCGAAGCCTTCCGACACGGGAGCTTTCAGACGGTATCTATCATGACCACCACCGGCTTTAGCACCACCGACTTCAATCTCTGGCCGGCTTTCGCCCAGGCCGTCCTGCTTGTCCTGATGATAGTCGGCGCCTGCGCCGGTTCCACCGGCGGGGCCTTAAAGGTTACCCGCATTCTGGTACTGTTCAAATACACCTTTCGCCGTATTTCACTGGTCTTCAACCCGCATGTGGTGATACCGATAAAGCTCGGCGGCAATGTCCTCTCGGCGAGGGTGATTTCGGGAATCATCGGCATGACGATTCTCTACTTCACCACTGTCATTGTGGGCTTTCTTATCATGACTGCTCTGGGGCTGGATCATACCACATCCCTGTCCTCCATCCTGGCCACCCTGGGGAACGTGGGCCCGGGTCTGGGGCTGGTCGGCCCGGCGGCGGACTACGCCCTGATTCCCGCCGGGGGCAAGGTCGTCCTCATTATATGTATGCTGGCGGGGCGTCTTGAGCTGCTGACGGTATTCTCGCTGCTTGCCCCCTCGTTCTGGAGGTGGCGCTAGTGGAGCCGGGATTTGCCACCTTTTGACAAGAGGGGTATAATGAGCCGTGCTAAATGAGATACAGGGACAGGACAGGTTCAGCATCTCCCGAATTCTGGTGCCGGTGACCGGGACCAAGGCCGATGAAGAGGCCATTGAGCTCGCCTGCGGGCTGGCCAAACAGAATAAGAGTCAGGTGCGCGCCATCTATATTATTACCCTGAAGCGCGACCTGCCCCTGGATGCCGAGATTGAGCCTGAGATTAAGAAGGCCGATGACATACTGGGGGGTATGGAGGAGGTTGCCCGAAGGGCAGGCTGTAAGATGGATACCGAGGTGCTCCAGGCCCGTGAGGCCGGGCCAGCTATTATTAATGAGGCAGTTGAGCAGGAAATCGATTTGATTCTGCTCGGTATCGCCTACAAGATGCGCTTCGGCGAGTTCAGCCTGGGCGAGGTCGTCCCCTACGTGCTCAAGAACAGCCCCTGCCGCGTTATCCTCTACCAGTCGTCGTATACCGTGCCCTCGGCCCCTTATCAGGCCGAGTGAATTTTATATAGACTTCGTGGGGTCTTCGTAGACTGCGAGAGGCCTTATATGACGGGGTCTTACATAGACCGCGTGAAGCTTTATATCACGAGGTTTCATATAGGGTTTCATATAGGCTGCGTGAGGTCTTATAAAAAATGAGAATTGTCATCATGGGCTGCGGTCGGGTGGGTGCCCATCTGGCGGGGCTGCTGGATAGCGACGGGCATTCGGTTACCATCCTGGACACGGATGCCTATAGCTTTCGCCGGCTCCCCCCCGATTTCAAGGGCACTGCCCTGGTGGGTAACGGCCTCGACCAGGAAGCGCTTAAGAAGGCCGGTATCGAGGAGGCCGATATTTTTGTGGCCTTAACCCAGGGGGACAACCGTAACGTCATGGCCACCCAGATTGCCAAGCACATCTTCAGCGTGCCCAAAGTGGTCTGCCGCATCTACGACCCCCTGCGCCAGGAACTGTACAGCACCCTGGGTCTGGAGACGCTCAGTCCCACCACCGTATTCGCTCAGATGCTCCGGGAAAGGCTGGAGGGCTAGATATAAGATGTACATCGTAGTTGTCGGCGGCGGCAGGTTAGGCTACTACCTGAGCAAGGCACTGCTAACCGAGGGTCACGAGGTAGTCATCGTGGAAAAGAATGCCAGCTTCTGCCAGATTATCAACGACGAGCTGGGCGGCGTCTGTGTCCACGGCGATGGCTGCGAGACGGTCCTCTTGTCCGAGGTGGGTACCGCCCGGGCGGATATGCTCATCGCCGTAACCGGTGACGACGAAGACAACCTGGTCGCCTGTCAGGTAGCCAAGCACAAGTTCCAGGTGCCGCGCACCATCGCCCGCATCCGAAACCCCCAAAACGAAATAGTCTTCAAAGAATTGGGCATTGATGTCACCGTAAGCAGCACCAGTGTCATCCTGGAGCATATCCAGGAGGAGGTGCCCACCCACCCCCTGACCCACCTGCTCAGCATCAGGGACCAGGGCCTGGAGGTCGTCGAAATAAGGATTCCCGCTGAATCGAGCGCCGTGGGCAAACGGATTAAGGAGCTCCCACTGCCCAAGGGGACAAGACTGGCTCTGGTCATTCACCAGACACAGAAGCCCAAGGTGCCCTCAGCTGATACCGTGATTCGGGCCGAGGACAGGGTAATCGCCATCACCTCTTCCGAGCTGGAAGAGGAGCTACGGAACACCCTGAGGGGCACCTGGAACGGCCCGGAGACCGAGGGGTAGCCATATCCAGCGTGATGCTTGCCTAGTCCCAATCTCCTAGCTTTAGACCCGCCATAAATCGCCTCTGTTTGCCAGCCGGGAGACAATAGTCGCTGCTCCCTGCTTCTCACCACAGGACAAACGGCCTGCATTAACCATAGTTTGTTTGACAGGGTCTGAGCTCTCATTATACTGTGAGCGGTAGCCAGCCTGGCAGTAAAGACGCCGGGCTGCCCCGCCCATTCTGAGGCATCACCCGATACCGAGACAGTCAGGAGGCCCGCCGTGATGACAAGCAAGTTATGGACGCCGCTTACCATTCTGCTGGCGGTCATTATCGCCTTAGCCAGCATTATCGCCTGGTCACGATTCAGCGCCAGCCGGGCCGCCGAAATTTCGATTGCCGATGACCACCCCACCCCGGAGATGCCGGACGAGGTCTACATCGACGGCGCTGTAGCCAGCCCCGGCCGCTATCACCTGGCAGCCGACGACACCATCGGGGCGCTCATTCAGGCAGCCGGGGGCTCTACCACCAACAGCGATAGCAGGCTAATCACTCTCCATGTCGCCAGCATCGAGGAGGAAACCTCCCCACAGAGAATCAACCTCAACCGGGCCGAGCTCTGGCTGCTTACGGCGCTGCCGGGGATTGGCGAAGAGAGGGCCCAGGCCATTATCGACTACCGCACCGAGCACGGGCCGTTCCGCAGCCTAAGCGAGCTAACCAGGGTATCCGGTATCGGTATAAAGACCTTGGAGCAGATTGAGCCCCTGATTACGGTAACCGACTGGTCTTAAGGGTTAGAGCCATGACGCTTATCTATCTGGGTTGCGCCTGGATAGCAGGCATCCTCTCGGGGGCCGGGTTCAGCCCGCCCCCCGCCCTCCTTTTCACCGGCCTGGCACCACTCCCCTTACTCTGCCGTCCCCGGCAGAACCGGAAGGCGGTAGTCGTAGCCAGCCTCTGTATCTTTGCCTTCTTCGGGGGCGCCCTCTACTTCCAGTCAGCCCAGCCCACTATTGACCAGGGGCACCTGGCCTTCTACAACGACCGGGGGGCGGTGGCGGTCAGAGGTCTGGTTAGCGCCGAGCCGGAGGTTAGGGACACCACCAGCCACCTCCGGCTATCGGCCAGCGCCATAGAGATTGACGGTGACTGGCGTGAGGTATCAGGCACGGCGCTGCTCTTTGTGCCGCGCTACCCTAGCTATAGCTACGGCGACGAGCTGGTGGTGACCGGGGAGCTTGAGACCCCGCCCCAGCTCGACGACTTCGACTACCCGGCCTATCTCGCCCGCCAGGGGGTCTACAGTACCATGCTCTACCCCGAAATAGAGGTGACCGCTAGCGGCCTGGGCTTTAAGCCGCTTGCCTGGGTCTACTCGGTGAGAAGCCGCATGTCCCAGACCCTGGCCCGGGTGCTACCGGAGCCGCAGGCGTCGCTGGCTCAGGGTATCACCCTGGGCATCAGGAGCAACATCCCAACTCCGGTAAGCGACAACTTTGCGCACACCGGTACCGCTCACCTCCTGGCTATCTCCGGCCTGCACCTCAGCATTCTGGCCGGTATCCTGGTCAGCGTCGGGATACGGCTCTTCGGCAAGCGACACTACTACTACGTGTGGCTGGCCATGGTCGTCATCTGGCTCTATGTCCTGATTACCGGGATGCAACCGCCGGTGGTCCGGGCCGCTATTATGGCCAGCCTGTTCCTCATCGCCGAGCTCCTGGGCCGTCAGCGCAGCGCCATCACCGCCCTTGTCGTGGCGGCGGCAGTTATGGTGGGCTTTAGCCCCCAGATTCTATGGACGGCCTCCTTCCAGATGAGTTTCCTGGCCATGGTGGGGCTCATCTTCGTAGCTCCCCTCTTCCAGTCCCTGGGCAGGAGAATAATCAGGGCCAGGACGAAAGAGGGGAGCCGCGCCGCGAGCGCTGCCGGCCTGATTAACGACGCCGCCAGTGTCAGCCTGGGGGCGGTTATCGGTGTCGGGCCACTGATTGCCTATTACTTCGGCGTTATCTCTTTCGTGGGCCCTCCGGCCACCTTCCTGGCGCTGCCCGCCCTGCCGGCGATTATCATTAGCAGCGCCCTGGCTGGCGGTCTGGGGTTTATCGCCCTGCCCGCGGCCCAGTTCTTCGGCTGGCTGGCCTGGCTGCCCCTGTCCTATCTCCTCCTGATAGTCAACGCCTTTGCCGCTATCCCGTCGGCGTTTATGGAAATACCCTCCCTCCACCCCGGGATAGTGGTCGGCTACTACCTGGCGCTGGGTCTGGGGCTCTGGCTCTGGAACCGGCGGCGCCGGGCCGGCATCCTGGCCGCCCAGTATGCCGCCGTAGTGGTGCCCAGTGATGAGCAGAATGTCTAGACCTTTATCGGAAAGAAGCAAAAAATGGCTGGTGCTGTCCCTGGCGGTGGCCGCGGTCCTGGTCTCGTTTCTGGCGGTGAATCTACCCGACGATAGGCTTCATGTCAGCTTTCTCGATGTCGGCCAGGGGGATGCCATCCTCATTCAAAAGGGGAGCCAGCAGGTGCTGGTTGACGGCGGCCCCAGCCCCCAGGCGGTGTGTCTCGGGTTGGGGGAGAAGATGCCCTTCTGGGACCGGACGATTGAGCTTATGGTGCTCAGCCACCCCAGCGCCGACCATGTTACCGGTCTGGTGGAGGTGCTGAGTAGATACCGGGTTGAGCAGGTGCTCTACCCGGAGATGGACTTTGAGTCTGCTATCTACGACGAGTGGCTCAGGCTGGTCGGGGAAAAGGAGGTTAAGGTCACCCCGGCCCGGGCCGGCCAGCGGATTAGCCTGGGTGGCGGGGTGACTATCGAGGTGCTCGGCCCCCCCGACCCTCCCCTGACCGGTACCGACTCCGATGTCGATAACAATGCCGCGGTACTGCGCCTGAACCTGGGCGAGGTGAGCTTTCTCCTCACCGCCGACATCATGCGGGAGGCTGAACTTGAGCTGGGATATAACCGGGCTAATCTCCGGAGTACCGTGCTCAAGGTCGGCCACCACGGCTCGAATACCTCGACCACCGCCGGGTTCCTGGCGCTGGTTCGCCCCGAGCTAGCCGTTATCTCGGTGGGGGCCGATAACGAATACGGTCACCCCACCGGGGAGGTGCTGGAGCGCCTCAGAGACACGGTGGGCGAGGATAATATCTACCGCACCGACCAGGACGGCACCGTGGAGTTCATCACCGACGGGGAGAGGCTGTGGCTGGAGACGGAGAGATAACACTACCCGGCCACCGCTTTGGTTTCCGCTATCGGAATCAGCGCTCCCCGATAAAGAAGAGGGCGTAGAGCCCGTAGAGGCCGTAGAAGGCGTAGAACCTGGGGTCGTTCAGGGCGATGCCCAAAAGTCCCAGAAGCCCCAGCAGTCCCAACCAGCCCAGCTTACTCCGGTTTATGGCTAGCTCTCCTGCAGCTCGCGCCGCATAATCTTCCCCGAGCCGGTCTTGGGCAGGCTCTCCACAAACTCGAACTTCTTGGGCACCTTAAAGTCGGCCAGGTTCTGATAGCAGAAACCGGCCAGCTCGTCTTCGGTAATCTTCTGTCCCTCCTTAGGCACGACAAAGGCGGTGGGTAGCGACCTGTCCCGGGCGACCTTGACCCCGATGTAGGCAACCTCGGCGACACCGGGGTGCTTGAGGAGCAGGTTCTCAACCTCCCAGGGGGAGATTTTCAGTCCCGCCGGGGTCACGATGATAAAGGACTTCTTCTCGACATACTCGAGGTAGCCGTCGCTGTCCATCCTGACCGAGTCGCCGGTGTGAAACCAGCCGTCCCGTAATACCTGGGCGGTGAGCTCCGGTGCCTTATAGTACCCCTGCATCGCCCAGGGAACCCGGAAGACCGCCTCGCCTATTTCGCCGGGGGCTACCTCCCGGTTATCGTCGTCGATTATCCTGAGGTCGCAGAACGGCCGGCCCACCGTCCCCAGCCTGTGGTCGGTAAGGGTGCTCATGGCGACCACCGAGAGCTCGGAAAGCCCGTAGGTCTCGCACAGGGTCAGACCGAGCTTATCCTCCAGCATCTTCATCAGGTGGGGTGAGGTCTTGGCGCCGGCGGTGGAGGCCACCCTCAGTGAGCTCAGGTCATGGTTTGCGATGACCTCGCGGCGCAGCATGGCCAGGGCGTTGTGCATCGCCGGCACTCCGTAGAGAATGGTGCCCTTTTCCCTCTCCAAGGCTTCCAGCACCGCCCTGGGGGTGAACTGCGGGACGATGACCACCGTAGCCCCCTCGATGATGGAGCCGAGGAGAACTTCGCCCAACCCCAGAAGGTAGAAGAAGGGGGTCGGGTCGATAACCACATCGTCACCGGTGCGTCCCAGACCCGCGGAAACCCTCTCCGGCGTGCCCAGCAGCGAGGCATGGGTGTGCACCACCCCTTTCTGCCTCCCCAGAATCCCCGAGGTGTATATGATGGTAGCCACCTCCCCGTCGTCGATCTCGACGTCCGGGGGCAGTGCGGCGGCGGCGGCGACCTTAGTGCCGTAAGAGCCGTCGTCAATCTCCAGGACGTGCCTCAAGCAGGGGAGGCCGGGTAGAATCGCCGAGAGCATCCGGGAAAACTGCCTTTCGGTAATGAGGATGCCGGCGTCGGAATCGAGTAGCAGCGAGCCTAGCTCCGGGGCTTTAAGGGCCGTACTGAGGAGCACCGCAGCCCCACCGGCCTTAATAGTTCCGAAGTAGTGGCTCACCCAGTCCGGGCTGTGGGAGGTGAGGAGGGCGACATGCTCCCCCTTTTTCAGTCCGGACTCGATAAGGGTGTGAGCAATCCGGTTAGATACAGTATCCAGTTCCCGATAGGTAACCCTCCGTGGGCCGAGAATAATGGCTGGCTTCTGCGGTACCTCGCGGGCGGACTTTTCCAGTATCTGTCCTAGATTCATACTGACTTCTTAAGAAAAGGGCTAAAATCGGGTGTTTGCCTATTGACAAACCTGCTTTATACGTATAGTATATTACAAGCTAGGGCTTTATACTGCAAGTTATTCTTTGAGTATTTGACGAAACCCGACTCAAAGTATGAATATGATGGTTGCATAAAAAGCGATGAAGTGACTCCTGCTCAAGCTAAGAGTGTGACCACATAATGAAAGAAGTTTTCAGAGGTCCGACGAGAGGCAGAAATCTCGCTCTAGCCACGGAATGCTGATGTCGGGTCATAAAGCGAAGTAAATATGCGTTTATTCGTGCCCACTAACTGGGACAGGGAATTAATTCCCCATCTGAGCCGGATTAAGGCAGACATTGAGGTTTATGGCGTCCTACCCACCTCAACCATGGGAAGTGGTGGCTCGGGTCCCAATATCCCTCAGATGACGCTGGAACAGGCCGAGGAAGTCATCAGGCTGGCCCACTCCGCAGACTTACCCTTCCACTATCTGCTCAATGCTCCATGTATGAATAACATGGAGTGGCATAGAGATACCCACGAGGCGCTGCGGGAGCACGTCTCCTGGCTCTGCGACATCGGGGTGGAGGGGGTCATCGTGGCCATGCCCTACCTGCTGGAGCTCGTCAAGTGCCAGTTCCCCCATCTCAGGCTGGAGGTATCGACCATATCCCACGTCAACAGCGTCGCCCGGGCCCAGTTCTTCGAGTCCCTGGGGGCCGACGCCATTATGCTCGACTCCAACATAAACCGGGACTTCAAGCTGCTCGAGGCCATCAGGAAGTCAGTGGACTGCGAGCTCGGTATCCTGACCAACACCAGCTGCCTCTATCAGTGCCCCTACGAGTACTACCATAACAATACCCTGGGGCACGCCTCCCAGACTCACAACCAGCTTAACGGCTGGTACATGGACTACTGCGTGCTTCACTGTTCCCTGAGCAACTTCAGCGACCTCTCGCAGCTTATCAAGGCCCGCTGGATAAGGCCCGAGGATATCCACATCTACGAGGACCTGGGCATTGATTTCTTCAAGGTGGGGGGTAGGGCCATGTCCACGGAATGGATTGTAAACGCCACCAAGGCCTATGCCTCGTTGAGCTATCCGGGGAACCTGCACGATATCCTCAATAACTTCAGCCCCAAGACCCGGTGCATCGCCGCCAACCTGTCGGACACAGAGATATCGACCATCGCTTCGCCGCCCAAGGTCTACATTGATAATCAGGCCCTGGACGGCTTTATCAATTTCTTCAAAAAGCAGGACTGCCAGTCCGAGTGCGGCCATTGTCAGTACTGCCAGGAAATAGCCAACCGGGTAGTCAGAGTAGAACACGACGAAACCGAAGAATACATCTCGGTGCTCAAGAAGCTGCTCGACGACCTGGCGCACAGCAACATGTTTGAAGCCCAGGAATCCCGGGCGGTGAGCCAGATTAGTACCGGGGTATAGCCTCAGAACCAGGTAGCCCCCACGCTGCGGGATATCCCCACCCCTAGTTACGGTTCTGTCTCTCAAAGAGGATGAAGGATATTACATAGGGGATCCAGTCCCGCCACTTCTTACCAAATATCTTCGAGTCATACCGCCAGACTAAGTCCAGCGTTTCTGCTATCGGCTGATATTCCCTGTACATTTTAATCACCCGTTAACTGGTATCCCCCTATCTTTAAATCCGCTTTACATTAACTCTCAGCGCCGGCCGTAGGTCACCTGTAAGGTACTCCGGGTGCGGTTCCACAGGTAGGCATAGCGCTCCTGGTCGGACATGATAAGCCACCTCAGGCGGAAGAAAAACCTCTTAATGCAGTCGGCTATCATCGTGTTCATAATATCACCCTCACTACTGTCATCTATAAGTTATAACGCAGCGCGCAAGCAAAGGTTAGGCAAGGGTGTCAAAATCACCCCGGTTTGAATTATCGCTCTAAGAAGGTGATATAATGTGCCGTTATTGTGATTACCGCAGCGGATAAGCGAACTATCCTGATTGTCGCCGCCTTGGCCACCTTTCTGGTGGGCTTCATGGGCTCTTCTGTCAATATCGCGCTGCCTTCGATTGGCAGTGAGCTCGAGATGGACGCGGTCTCTTTGGGCTGGGTGGCTAATGCCTATATTCTGGCCTCGTCGGCGCTGCTGCTCACCTTCGGGCGGCTGTCCGACATCCACGGCCGGAAGCGCCTTTTCACCCTGGGCATCATCGTCTACATTATTACCTCGCTATCGCTGAGCTTCGTCCCCTCCGCCCGGTTGCTCATCGCCCTGCGGGCGGGTCAGGGTGCCGGGGGGGCCATGATTGTCAGCACCGCGGTGGCTATCGTCACCTCGATATTCCCCGTCGGAGAGAGGGGCCGGGCCCTGGGCATAACGGCGGCCGCGACCTACCTAGGCCTCAGCCTGGGCCCCGTCCTAGGGGGCATCCTCACCCAGCACTTCGGCTGGCGGAGCATCTTCTGGGCTACCGTGCCCCTGGGGATAGTGGCCGTGTCCCTTATTCGTATCCGGGTCA
>CAZXVG010000022.1:0-12405 GCA_964644205.1 uncultured Dehalococcoidales bacterium
TGGGAGAACAATATCGGCGTCGTCGTCTGGGGGCCCATAGCCCACGGCCTGCTCAGCGGGAGGTTTACCAGGGAGCGGGTGCGCAACCTGGCCCGGGACGATAACTTCCGGCGTAACCTGGTGCCCCACTTTAAGGAGCCCGCCCTGGACGTTAATCTCAATCTGGTTAAGGGTCTGGAGCCCGTTGCCCGGAGAAACGGACGCACCCTCGCCCAGCTGGCTATCGCCTGGGTGCTGAGGCGCCCCGAGGTAACCTCGGCCATTGTCGGCGCCAGGAAGCCCGCTCAGATTGAGGAAACCGCTAAGGCCGCAGACTGGGAGCTCTCCCGGGAGGACATTGCCCAGATTGACCGGCTGCTTAAGGAGCGGGAAAGGGCCCTTAATCTCATCTGAAGGGCTTCGCGGCTATCCCGTTCCGGTGGTTAGCGGTGTTCTTACTGCGTGGTATATTTGACTTAGATGGTCGAGTTAGTCAATAATCTTGAAGCTAGATGAAACTTTCAACTCGGGGACGATACGCAACCAGGGCGCTCCTGGATTTGGCCCGCCACCAGGGGGCGGTTCCGATTCCCTTAAAGGACATCGCCCGAAGGCAGGAGATATCGCTCTACTATCTGGAGCATATCGTCATGCCTCTGGCGGCGGCGGGTATGGTGCGCAGTTCGCGGGGCGCCTCGGGAGGGATTCAGTTAGCCAGACCGGCCCGGGAGATAAGGCTGAGCGAGATACTCAGGCTCGTTGAGGGCTCGCTGGCTCCCGTGGCCTGTGTAACTAACCCGGAGATATGTCCCCGCGCTGGGCAGTGTGTCGTCCGGGAGGTATGGGCGGAGCTCGACAGGGTGACCGCTATCGTGCTGGAGTCCATCACCCTGCAGGATTTGGTTAAGCGTCAGGAAAGAAAGGAGCATCTTGAAGGCACGGCCGCTGGGGGCAACGGGAAAAGAAGAGGCTAACCAGGCTCTAACCGCCGAGGTCGTCTCCTGGCTCGAGGCGGGTGGGGCCAGTCTGGTCGGTGTTGCCAATGTGGAGAGGTTCGAGGGCACCCCGACCGGCCACGACCCGCGTGATTTCGTTACCGGGGCGCGGTCGGTGGTTAGCTTCGGAGTCGCCCTGCTGCACCAGGCGCTCTACTGGGAGGAGCACCTGGCCGGCTCCGAGTTCGTGCCCGAGGAAAACCGCAGGGACGTGCTCCAGAACTACTTCTACCGGCAGACCGGCTACGCCATGGTGAATAACCTGCTTGACATGCTGGCCCTGCGTCTGGCGAACCTCCTGGAAGGCCGCGGTTATCGTTCCCTGTTTTCCCCGGCTACCTACGGCACCACGGCCATATGGAGCTTCATCAGACAGATGATTCCCTCGAAGGCGGGGCTCTTCTCACAGCGCCACGCTGCGGTGAGGGCCGGCCTGGGTGAGTTCGGGCTCAACAACCTGGTGATTACCCCGGAATACGGGCCTCGTATCAGGTTCAACTCGGTGATAACCGAGGCCGCTCTGACGCCGAGCCCGCTCCTTCGGGAGAAGCTGTGTCTCGGGGAGAGGTGCTCTCTCTGCCTTGAGAGCTGCCCGGGGGCTATCACACTTCGCTCGGGTTTTGACCCTGAGGCGGTGTGGTACGACACCCCGGTGTCCACGGATACCGACGCCTGCGTCAGGCTGAGCGGCGAGCACTATTGTCTGGGCAGGTGTCTCAAGGTCTGCCCTGTGGCCCAGAAGTCCGGGGCGGTCTAGATTCGGGTGGTTCTACCCGGCTGAGTCCTAAGAAAGTAAGGAGAACCGAGTATGGCAAACAGGCTTTTCGTCATTCTGGCCAGCGGTGACAAGGATGTCGCCCTGGAGACGGCGCTCTTCTATCCCTATACCCTGGCCAAAGAGAAGTATATGGATGAGGTGAGGGTAATCCTCTTCGGTCCGTCGGAGAAGCTGGTGGCCCGTGATAAGCAGGTTCAGAAGAGGATAAAGACGTTGCAGGAAGCCGGGGTTACGGTTTCGGCCTGTAAGTACTGCTCCGACAGAATGGGAGTGAGCGATAAGCTTGCCGAGCTGGGGATTACAGTGGAATATGTCAGTCAAGGCATCTCCCGGATGTTGAAGGACGGCTGGTTTTCGCTGACCTTCTGAGAGCCTTCCCCGTGTCTAATCAGTTGCAGCCCTCGGGTTTTTGGTGCTACAATCTTTTTACGCCGAAGTGGCGGAATGGCAGACGCGCTACGTTCAGGGCGTAGTGTCCGTAAGGGCGTGGGAGTTCAAATCTCCCCTTCGGCACCATAGCTAGTTTGGCGCTTGTAGCTCAGTTGGATAGAGCGCAGCCCTGCGGAGGCTGAGGTCGTGGGTTCGAGACCCGCCAAGCGCGCCATTTTCGGGCGGTTAGCTCAGTTGGTTAGAGCGTCTGTTTTACACACAGGAGGTCAGAGGTTCAAGTCCTCTACCGCCCACCACAAGGGTAATTAGGCTGGGGGTCTACCCGGCCTTTTATACTTAGTGGGCGCGGCAACAACTACCGATATTATCAGCCCGTTACTCCAGGACATACCACCCGTTATTTTTGAGGTTGTTAATATCCGCTTCGATATCCATGCCCTTCCTCGTCAAATAGTCGCCTATCATTAAGGCATCGAAGCCATACTCCAGGCTCTGCATCTGAGTCTGGACATCGAACGACGGTCTGCCGCCGGCAAAGCGTATCCTGGCCGTAGGGTTAAGGCAGCGGAATAAAGCCACCGTCTTGAGCAGTTCGGGGGCGCTAACGACCTTGTTGTTTTCCAGGGGGGTGCCCTTGACCGGCATCAATACATTAAGCGGTATGGATTCCACACCCAGATTTCGCAGGGCAAGGGCTAGCTCAATCCTATCCCGAACCGATTCACCCAGTCCGATGAGCCCCCCGCAGCATATTTCCAGACCGGCCTCCAGCGCGGTATGGATGGCAGCCAGCCTCTCCTGGTAGGTGTGCGTGGTACAAACATTCGGGAAATAGCCCTCTCCGGTTTCCAGATTATGGTGATACCGGGTGACCCCGCTGGCCTTTAGTCGTCTGGCCTGTTCCAGGGTTATTATGCCGTGCGAGGCGCAGAGGGAGAGCCGGGTGTGCTCTTTTAAGATGCGGTAAATGGATAAAAACTTCTCCAGCTCCCCATCACTTACGCCCTTACCGCTAGTGACCAGGGATAATCTTTTTACTCCGTACCTCTCCAGCATTCTGGCATAGGCAAGGATGTCCTTCGCATCTCTAAGAGAGCTATGGGTAAAATCAGTCCGATAGTGGGCTGATTGAGCGCAGAATACGCAGTCCTCCGAGCACCTGGCCGACTTGGCGTTTATGATGGCACAAAGCTCCACCCGGTTCTGATTGGCTGATTCGCGCTCCGCCGCGGCCAATGCTAACAGCTCTTGACCATTTTCCTGATAGAGCCGCCAGGCTTTGGTATCATCCAGAGGTAGTGCTCTCGACATCATGAGCGCCTTCCCAAGATTTCTTATCTATGAATGATACCACAATCAGGAAAGAGAGAAGAAGAGAGAGGTTTTAGCAGAGGGTCCCGGATAACCCTTTTACTCAGTGGCTATCCGAGTCACACGGCTCCAGGGGCCGGCTGCGGTAGATGATTTTCATGCAGTTCCAGCACTGCCAGCCTTCTTCGTGAGGTATAAATAAGCGGCCGCCGCACCCGGGCTTGGTGCAGACCGCCGGGGGTTCGGTCAGTAGCTCCGGCTCCGGATAGTCAAATAGCCTCTTTCGCCGCCTCCCCCCGGGACGCCGGGCGACAGCCGCAACACATTGAGACGGGGCTCCACTCATGCTTCTATCACCCCCACCTTGGCCAGGGCCTGCTGGGCATCATAACCCCGGCGAAGATACCTGGCTATCTGACAGGAACGCCGGTAGGCGGGACAGAAGATATAGCGAAGCAGGTTCTTCCACTTCAGCTGTGTCCACCACCGCTTATTAGTCTGTTTCTGTATTATCCCCAAGTATGCCTGGATTGTAGTCACCACGACCCGCTTCCCCCTTTCTCTTAATTATCATGTTAGCACCCGAATATTAAGATGTGGTTAAGGTTTGGCAGATTTTGCTTACCTCCCCGAGATTTCTCCGGCCCGCCGCCCCGGAGGGCGATATTGACAGTAAAAGCGATGCGTAGTATAAGAGATAGGGAAAAACCGGGACGGAGCCTCGCCTCGTCCCGCCGCCAACCTGCCGATAACCCACTAGCCCCACCACCCTGGGGATGCGGCGTAATATGAAGCAGCGGCCGGAGAGCAAAGGTAAGACGTAAAGGAGGAGCGAGATGACGGACCCCATCCAGGAAGCCAGGCGCCTGGGCCAGTCGATATGGCTCGACTTCATCCGCAGAAAGCTAATCACCAGCGGAGAGCTCAAGCAAATGGTGCGAGACGGCATCAGCGGCATAACGAGCAACCCCTCCATCTTCCAGAAGGCTATCGCCCGGAGCGACGACTACAACCAGGCGCTGGAGGCCATTCTCGGCTCCGACCCGGATGCCGGCGTCGAGGCCATCTACGAGCGCCTGGCGGTAGAGGATATCCGCATGGCCGCCGACACCCTGCGCCCCGTCTACGAAGAGACTAAGGCCAGGGACGGTTTCGTCAGCCTCGAGGCCTCGCCCTACCTTGCCTACGACACGGAGGCCACCATCGCCGAGGCACGGCGCCTGTGGCAGCTCGTCGACCGGCCCAACCTGATGATAAAGGTGCCGGCCACCCCGCAGGGCATCCCGGCCATCGAGGCGCTCACTGCGCAGGGAATCAACGTCAACATAACCCTCATGTTCTCCCTGAAGCACTACGAGGCGGGGTCGCAGGCCTATATCCGGGGCGTAGCCCGCAGCCCGCAGCCGGAGCGGGTGGCCTCGGTCGCCTCCTTCTTCGTGAGCCGGGTGGACACCTACACCGATAGAGAGCTGGAGAAGATAGGCACCGACGAGGCGCTGGCGCTCCGGGGCAGGGCAGCCATCGCCAACTCCAAGCTCGTCTACCGGCGCTTCCGCGAGGTCTTTCTGGGTAGCGACTTTGCCCGGGGGCGTCAGAGCGGGGCCCGCTTCCAGCGCGTCCTCTGGGGAAGCACCAGTACCAAGAACCCGGCCTACTCCGATGTCAAGTACGTGGAGGGCCTAATCGGACCGGACACGGTGAACACCCTGCCCCCGGAGACGATTGACGCCTTCCGTAGCCACGGGCAGGCACAGCGCACCGTAGACGAGGGGCTCGACGAAGCCGAGGAAGCACTGGCCAACCTTGGAAAACTGGGGGTAGACCTGGAACTGATTATGGAGCGCCTGCAGCAGGACGGGGTGAAGGCCTTCAGTGATTCCTTTGACCAGCTGCTGGGCACCCTGGAGGAAAGGCGTAAGTCCTGGATAGCTAGATAGAATGGGATGCTAAGCGGCGGTCACTGCTCTGGGTCCGGTGCCACAGGTAAAGGTACCGGCCTCTCTCCGACATGACCAGCCATCTCAGACGGAACCAGATGCCCCTCGCGTAATTCATTACCTTCGTGCTCACGACTCTGCCTTCTAGAGGAAGGTGTCTTGAGGATAACACAGGCCCTAATAAGTGCCTTCTGTCTATATGGTAGGTACTTCTGGTGCTACCCGTCAATGGCCCGTTGGAGCTAGTCCCCCTCGCTGCTACAGGCTAAAAGCGGCCTCGGGGTAACATGGCGGCAGGAAGGACGGAGACCGGGCCCCCGGTCTTTCGTTGGTGGCAAATATTAACTAAATAAATATAGATATAGTATAATACTAACATGTAGGATGGCGGGGCCAAGCGGGGGCACGGGGTCTCCACCAGGGGCATGAAGTCGGCGTCCTGTGAAGCTAATCTACTCATGGCTCTAAAAATAAAGCATTTGGGAGGTAGCCTTTATGGACATTCCGAAAGAAAAGATGATAGACATGTACCGGAAGATGCTCAGAATCAGGGGTTTTGAGGAGAGAACCAGAAAGGAGTTCGCCGCGGGGAATATACCGGGCTTCGTGCACCTCTACTCCGGGGAAGAAGCCACCGCGGTAGGCGCCTGTGGCCCCTTAAGAAACGACGATTATATCACCAGTACCCATCGGGGACACGGGCACCTCATTGCCAAGGGTGGCCGGTCGGACCGCATGATGGCCGAGCTCTACGGCAAGAAGACGGGTTATAACAAGGGCAAGGGCGGCTCGATGCACATCGCGGAGATGGAGCTGGGCATCCTGGGAGCCAACGGCGTCGTCGGCGGGGGCATCCCCATCGCCGGCGGGGCGGCCCTGTCCGCCAAAATGAGGGGCACCGACCAGGTAGCCGTCTGCTTCCTGGGCGACGGGGCTACCAACACCTCCCGGTTTCACGAAGGGGTGAACCTGGCTGCCTGCTGGAAGCTGCCCATAGTCTATCTCATCGAAAACAACATGTATGCCGAATGCACGCATGTTTCCCGGGTGTGCAATCTACCCAACATCGCCGACCGGGCCTGCGCCTACGGTATTCCCGGGGTTACGGTTGACGGTAACGACGTCCTGGCGGTATACGAGGCGGTGGCCGAGGCGGTGGCCAGGGCGAGAAAGGGCGAAGGCCCCACCCTGGTGGAGACCAAGACATATCGCTACCACGGCCACTTCGAGGGCGACCCGTGCAACTATCAGCCGGAGGAGGAGATGGCGGAGTGGAAGAAGAAAGACCCCATCGTAAGATACCGGAAGCAGCTTATCGACATGGGTGTTCTTACCGAAGAAGAGGCCACCAAGATTGAACAGGAAATAGACCAGGAGATAGACGAGGCGGTCAAGTTCGCTGAGGAAAGTCCCTACCCCGCCCCGGAAGAAGCCCTGGAAGACGTCTACGCTTAAGGAGGTTATAGTGAGAAAGATTTCTTTTAAGCAGGCTATAATCGAGGCCTACGATGAAGAGCTGGCGCGTGACCCCACGGTATTCATCATGGGCGAGGATATCGGTAAGTACTGGGGTGGGGCGCAGGGCGATTTACAGGGCCTCCAGGAAAAATACGGCCCGGAGCGGATAAGGGAAACGCCCATCTCGGAGACGGCCATCTTGGGAGGGGCCATCGGGGCCGCCGTCACCGGGTTGAGACCGGTGGCCTTTATGTACTTCTGCGACTTTCTCGGTATCGCCGGCGACGAAATAATCAACCAGCTCACCAAACTGAGGTATATGTTCGGGGGTAAGGCGAAAATACCGGTAACCATACCGGTATACTCCGGGGCCGGTGTCTCGGCGGCGGCCCAGCACTCCAAGTGCCTTGAGGGCATGTTCATGAGCGTGCCCGGGCTCAAAATCGTAACCCCGTCCACAGCCTACGACGCCAAGGGGCTGCTAAAATCGGCCATCCGTGACGATAACCCGGTGATGTTCTTCGAGCGCACCGTATTTAACCTCAGCCGAAATAAGAGCGAGGTGCCCGAAGAGGAGTATACCATCCCCCTGGGCAAGGCAGACGTGAAAAGGAAAGGCAGCGACGTGACCGTGGTCGCTATCGGCACCATGGTTCACCGTGCCCTGGCCGCGGCGGCTACCCTTGAGAAAAAGGGTATCAGCGTCGAGGTTATCGACCCCAGAACCCTGGTGCCCCTCGATAAGCAGGCTATTCTGGATTCCGTCAAGAAGACGGGCCGGCTCGCCATCATGGACGAGGAACCCAAGACCGGAAGCGCCGCCGCTGAAATTGCGGCCATAGTATGCGAAGAGGGTTTCGACCTCCTCAAGGCACCGATACAGAGGGTCTGCGCCCCGGATACGCCCGTCCCCTTCAGCCCGGTACTGGAGAAGTTCTGGATGCCGGACGAGGAAAACTTAATCAGCGCCATAGAGAAGATTACCTAGTCTCTATCTCAGATTTAGCCTGAGATAGACATGCCCCCTACTCAGCCCCGATACGAGGCAGGGTAGGGGGTTTTTACTCCCCCTGGAACACATCGAGGGGTCTGGGTCGCTTGAGGCTTACCCGCCCGGGCAAAACTTGACAGGCCCAAAGCTACGGAGGGATACTATTAATAGTAATCATTATCATAACGGCCGTATTCCGGCAGGGGGATTTACCGGTGAAGACGAAGGACAGCGATTTAAGCAGGGGTGGGGCGAAAGCGCACCGATTGAAGCTTACGGCAGTGACTGTGGTCGCCGCTATCCTGTGCTACCTGCTCGCCAGCTGCTCGGTGGTCGCCGGCGATGTCAGGTTCGAGCTAACCGGAGATAACCTACCGCAGGACAAGCCGGCCGACGACTTCAGCTGGGGCGTGGCACTCGGTGATGTCACCGCTGACGGCTACCTGGATATCATCTTTGCCGACAGCGGCCAGAACCGGCTCCATATCAACGACGGCTCCGGTACGTTCGGGGATGTGACGGCGGGGAACATGCCCCAGGTTAACGACCTGAGCTGGGCCGCAGCACTCGGGGACTTTAACGGCGACGGGCACCTGGACGCGGTCTTTGCCAACACCGGTCAGAACCGGCTCCTCTTTAACGACGGCTCCGGGGTTTTCAGCGACGTCACCGAGACCAACCTCCCCGAGGACAACTACGACAGCCGGGATGTAGCCGTGGGCGATGTTAACGGCGATGGCCACCTGGATATCGTCTTTGCCACCCGCTTCGGCCCCAACCAGCTCCTCCTCAACGACGGCGCCGGGGTATTTCACGATGCGCCGCCAGCCGACTTCTCCTCGGGCGGCAGCAACACCCGCGGCGTTGCCCTGGGGGACTTAAACGGCGACGGCTACCTGGATATCGTCTTCGCCGTCAAGGACGCCCAGAACCGGCTCCTCCTGAGCAACGGCACCGGGGCGCTCAGTGACGTTACCAAGACCAACCTTCCCGCCGACTACGATAACAGCCGGGGCATCGCGCTCGGCGACATTAATGGCGACGGCTACCTGGACATCGTCTTCGCTAACCGCCTCTCCAACGAAGGGCAGAGCAAGGTGTACCTCAACGACGGCGCCGGGGTGTTTAGCGACGTCACCCTGACCAACCTGCCCAAAGCCAACCTGTGGAGCACCGATGTCGCCCTGGCGGATGTGGACCGTGACTCCGACCTGGATATTGTCTTCGCCAACTTCGATGGGCCATGCGTGGTCTACTTAAACGACGGCTCGGGCATATTTCAAGATGTGGCCTCAACCCAGCTTCCGGCCGGTAATCAGCAGAGCCTGGGCGTTGCCCTGGGGGACGTCGCCGACCACGGCGACCTGGACGTCGTCTTTGCCAATGCCGGGCAGAACAGCCTGTGGCACAATGTCACCGAACACTCTGTCCGTTTCGGCCCCGCCTGCCCCGCCTGCTGCCAGCCAAACCCCTGAAAGGCTACCCTTACCCTCCACAGGATGAATCTAATACCCTCAGACCGGCTCCGGGCTACTTGTCTTGCGTTACGGATGGATTATCGGTATAATTATGGGCGGAACGAAGGCAGGCAGCCAAACATCGGGGAGCCTGACAGGGAAGCGGTCGGAGAAGCGGCACCGATTTTGTCACCTACGCAGCCTTACCCGATATCGTCGTGCCCGAAAACAATCGCTAAGGCCGCCTGAGCTAAGAGTCAATCGGATACTCAACACAAATAAGCAGATTTGACCTTAGATATTATGTATTGACTTGGATATATGTCTGACCTAGAATAGACAAAAATTGCGAAAGGAGGCCTTATGGCAGTTGAGAAGGAAAAGCTAATCTGGATGTATCGAACCATGGAGCGTCACCGCGAGTTTGAGGAGCGGGTGGCCGAAGAGTTCAATGAAGGCAATGTTCCCGGCTTCGTCCACCTGAGCCAGGGACAGGAGGCGATTGCCGCGGGAGCCATGGCGGCCATCAACAAGGACGACTACATCATTACCACCCACCGCGGACACGGTGAGCTGCTGGCCAAGGGCGGCAAACCGAATGAGATGATGGCCGAGCTGTACGGGAAGAAGACCGGCGTCATGAAGGGGAAGGGCGGCTCAATGCACTTTGCCGACCCGTCAATCGGCGACATTGGCGCCGACGGCATCCTGGGCACGGGCCCGGTGATGTCGTGCGGCGTGGGACTAACCTCGAAACTAAAGAAGAACGGGCGGGTGACCGTCTGCTTCTTCGGGGACGGGCAGACGAACACGGGACGGTTTCACGAAGCGCTGAACCTGTCCTCCGCCTGGAAGCTGCCGGTGGTCTATCTCTGCGAGAACAATACCTACGGGGAAAGCACCTATATCTACGACATCGTAAACATAACCAAGCTAACCGACCGGGCGCTCAGCTACAACATGCCGAGTATGGAAATCGACGGTAACGACGTGCTTGCGGTCTACGAGGCGGTAACCGAGGCAGCCGCCCGGGCCAGAAGGGGTGAAGGCCCCACCTTCATCGAGGCCAAGACATGCCGCTGGCGCGGTCACTACGAAGGGGATACTCAGACCTACCGCACCGAAAAAGAGATTTCGGATTGTAAGAAGAAGGACCCGATTGTTCGCTTCCGCAAGGAACTGGTGGCGCGCGGGGTAATGACCGAGGCCGAAGCGGACAAGATTCATAAGGAAGCAGTTGAGGAGATAAACCAGGCGGTTAAGTTCGCCGAGGAAAGCCCCTGGCCTGAACCCGAAGAAATCTACACGGACATTTACTAACGCTTTATCACTGGAGGTAATGACTGGAGGTAATGATGAGAGAAATCACCTTTCTCAAGGCAATAAACGAGGCCGTCGACGAGGAGCTGGCACGAGACCCGAATGTGATTCTCCTGGGAGAGGATATCAGGATTTGGGGTGGGCCGCTTGGTGAGTACGGCGGGTTGTACGATAAATACGGCGATGACCGCGTCTTCGATACCCCCATTTCCGAAACGGCCATCATGGGCACCGCCATCGGCTCGGCAGCTACGGGAATGAGGCCCATCGCCAACATTATGTTTAGTGAGTTCCTGGGGATATGCTTCTCGGAGATTCTCAATATCCTCGCCAAACTGCGCTACATGACCGGTGGTAAGGTATCGTTACCGGTGACCATTACGACCTACACCGGGGCCGGTATTTCGGCCTCCGGGGAACATTCGTCCTGCTTTAACGGCCTGCTAATGAGCATCACCGGTCTTAAGATAGCCGTCCCCTCCACCCCCTATGACGCCAAGGGGCTGATTAAGGCGGCAATCAGGGAAGACACCCCGGTGATAGTCCCCTACCACAAGTTCATGATACTGAACGGTTTCAAGGGTGAGGTCCCTGACGAGGACTATACCATACCCCTGGGCAAGGCGGACGTAAAGAGGGAGGGCAAGGACGTGACCGTGGTTGCCACCGCGCTCATGGTGCACCGCGCCCTGGCCGCCGCCGAGAAGCTCGAGAAGCAGGGGGTAAGCGTCGAGGTGATTGACCCGCGCACCCTGGTGCCCCTGGACAAAGAGGCCATCTTCAAGTCGGTGGAAAAGACCGGCCGGCTGTTAATCATGGAAGAGGACCCGGTAACCGCCAGCGCCGCCTGCCAGATTTCCTCCATCGTGGCCGAGGAAGCCTTCGACCTCCTCGATGCCCCTATCAAACGGGTGTGCTGTCCCGATACCCCGGTCCCGTTCAGCCCGTATCTGGAGAAGATCTGGATGCCGGACGAAGAGGACCTGATAAGTGCGATAAACCAAATTATGTAGAGGTCTGGTGGCTGTCTCGCCCGGTTCCACCGGGGGACTCTATCTTGTCAACCTGGAGATAACCAGCCTGCCGCCGGAATGAGAAGGCGTAAGGCTTGAGTGCTGGCTGCTTTCGCCCGCGACTTGAGAGATTCCGAGGACGCACGGTCTAGTATCGTGCCCTAGAGATGCAGCCGCTACTATAGAATATTCTTGGTTGGAGGTAAGTAAATGGCAACTAAAATCACAGTGCCGAAACTTGGCATGGGTACGGCGCCAATCACCCTGGTCCAGTGGTGCGCCAAGGAAGGCGAGTGGGTGGAGAAGGGAAAGACCGTCCTCGTCGTGGAGACGGAGAAGATTAGACATGACATTCCCGCCAAAGCGGCAGGATTTCTCCACATCGTAGGCAAGGAGGGCGCCGACGCTTCCATCGGCTCCGCGGCCGGTTTTCTTGCCGAAACCGAGGAGGAACTGGCCAGCCTGCAAAAAGAAACGCCGAAGGAGGCGGCCGCTGCTCCCAGCGGGAAGCCTGCGGAAGCCAAGGCAGCCCCGGCAGCAGTCGGGGTCGAGCGCGAGGGCCGGATTAGCATATCACCCGCGGCCCGTAAGCTTGCCGAAGAGCATATGATTGACCTCTCCACGGTGGAGGGCACCGGCCCCAACGGACGCATCGTCCGCGAGGATATCGAGCAGGCAATTGCCGGCGGGGCACCCGCGGGCGCCAAGGGATTCGACGGGCGCGAGGTCGAGAAGACGATTCCACTTACGGGAACGAGGCAGGCTATCGCCGAACA
>CAZXVG010000023.1:0-12200 GCA_964644205.1 uncultured Dehalococcoidales bacterium
GCCCCCCGCTCCATGATGCTGCGGGCCAGGGCGGCATTCTCGCTGGGGTAGACAAGGTCGAGGCCGCAGCCGAAGACGGCGATGCTCCTGCCCCCGGCTTCCAGGGCGCTTTTGTGGGCTACAGAGTCGATTCCCCGGGCCAGGCCGCTGACGATGGTGATTTTGCTCCGGGCCAGGTCGGCGACCAGCTCCTCGGTCACCTGCCGGCCGTAGACCGTGGCCCGCCTGGTGCCGACCACCGCCAGGCACCACTCGTCCTCGGGGAGCAGGGAGCCCCTGACATAGATGAGGGGCGGGTAATCATATATCTCCCGGAGGCGGGGCGGGTAGCCCGGGTCGTGGTGGCAGTATACCTTCACCCCGAGGCGCCTAATCTTTTCCACCTCCTCTTCCAGAGAGAGCTTGGGGCGCTTCTCAGTGACGGCCCGCACCACCCGGCTGTCCAGCCCGGCGCGCTTAAGCTCGGCTGGGCCCGCTTGCCAGGCGTTCTCCAGGCTGCCGAAGTAGCTCTCCAGCCGGGCCAGGCGGACGCGCCCGATGCCGGGTATCAGGCTGAAGCCCACCCAGTACTTAAGGTCTTTACGTTCCACTTCGAGAGCATTCTAGCACAAGGCGGGACGACTGACAATTTAGCCTTGTCTAAATAGCTGCCCCGGCTTTATCTGGGGATAGGGTCTAGTAAGAATACTGGCGGAGAGGGTGGGATTCGAACCCACGGTAGCCAAAGGCTACACGCGCTCTCCAGGCGCGCCTGTTAGACCACTCCAGCACCTCTCCGCAGGACGGAACACTATTATGTCAACACTGGCGGAGAGGGTGGGATTCGAACCCACGCTCCGGTATAACCGGAGACCGCTTTTCGAGAGCGGCACCATAAACCACTCGGACACCTCTCCACGAAGCTATTCTCAAGCTAACTTGCTAGACATAATATTAATTAGCTAACCGATAGCTAACGCACCTTTTCATTAGCTTTACTATTATGCCCGACTATGAATGCGTCGTCAAATCTTAGTGCGGCGGCTTCTTGAAGCCCTGGAGCGACGTGCGAGTAAGTGTCCAGAGTCACCGCTATACTAGAATGGCCAAGACGCTCTTGGACAACCTTGGGGTGTACACCTTACTTGAGCAAGAGAGAAGCATGGGTATGCCTAGCATCATGAAAACGTGTTCCCTTAAGGCCACATCGGCGGGCGAGATTAGCCCACGCTCTAGTAATCGTGTTGGGGCGCAGAGGCTTGCCGTCCGGAGTACTGAATACCAAGTCATCTTCCTCCAGCGTTATCCCCAACATGGCTTTCTCTAGTGTTTGCTGTTCCTTGTGCCTTCTAAGGGTAAGAATTATTGAAGGCGACAGAGCTATTGTGCGCCGACTTCTGGCAGTTTTGGGCCGTGTGAACACATAGCTACGGTTCCTATATAACAGTAAGCTTTCAGGGAAAGAAGATATGATTTTCAGGATCGTGTGACCCGTCAAGTCTATTAAACAAGTTGCTATGTTGTATAGCGCTGACTTTAACTGCGTCTAGACGCTATCTCATTGTCTAGTATATTGAGTACATAGTATTGACGAGCTATCCATAAGAAACTAAGATTCATTACACTTTCGTACTTCCGGAACATTGGAGGTTATTGAATTATGAAAAAAGAGGACAGAAACCTATGCCAGAAGCTATGTTCAAATTGTTGTCGATTACAGCCGAGGCATTTTGTAGATTTATGGACTTAGGTAAGCAATTAAAGAAGTCTGGAGTTTGCGAAGGTCAAACTATTTTAGATTTTGGCTGTGGCTCCGGCCGCTTCAGTATAGCTGCTGCTCGGATAGTTGGAGAGAAGGGGAGGGTATATGCTCTTGACATACATCCTTTAGCGATAAGGGCTGTTGAGAAGAGGGTGGCCAAAAACGATATATCCAATGTCTCTAGCATTCTTTCAAGTGGAAAGACTGGGTTGCCGGAAGAAAGCGTGGATATAGTCTTATTATATCGTACGTTCTATCAGGTTAAGGACAAGCAGGGGTTACTAGATGAACTTTACCGAGTTATGAAGCCTGGCGGCATTATATCAGTCTTAGGTGGAGGAATACCGGATTGTCTCAAGACAGTAGAGAAGGATAGTCGTTTCCCTATTACCGAGCGTGGTGGAAGACTCGTTAACATTATAAAGAAATGAAATGAAAAATCACTGTAAACTTCCTACGCGTCGAATTTATATCGGGCTGGGTTAGATGTTGAGTATATCATGAGGCTTTGGTGGTTGGGAGAGTTTGGATATGGTGTTAAGATATACGAGAAGTGTGAAGTTCGAGGAGAGTTTGAGGGTGTATAGGAGGGCGGAGAGATTAGTGCATGGTTTATAACTGGCAAGAAATATATGAATGATATCGGATTGGAGAGAGCATAATGGAACCCCAGAGAGCAGGTCGGTGATTTTCGGGATATTTTTTGGTAACATAAAATATGTAAAAAAGTAGATAAGGAGGCCTTTCATGCAACTGGGACAAGGTTATTATAAGTTGTTGGACCCGAGATACAAATATTCTAAGAATTGTTGTACCGATGAAGAAATAGATATAGCCATCCTTGTTAGAAACTTCGTCAACAAGGAGGTAATGCCGGAAAGGCACAATTTGGAGGGAGGTTGGCACAGGGATGAAAAATTGGCGATAGAGACTAGAAACAGGCTTTATCGGCAATGTTGTGACCTTGGCTTAACTAAGACAAGCATGCCAAAGAAATTTGGTGGGTTAGAATTGTCTACAGTGCTCAGGAACATGGTTTACGAAGAGCTTTGTCGGGGTGAGGTGGGCTTGGCCATGGATGTAATGCACATTCACTGGCCAGTTTCACTTATACTGGCCGCCAAAAGGGACGATCTATTGGAAGAATTGGCTCCCAAGGTCGTACCGGAAGGGGCGGCCTGGATAGGGTGCGTGGCTATATCTGAACCAGCTGGTTCGGTATGTATAGAAGACCCTGCCTTTGAGCTTAGGAGCATTAGAACAACCTTGGAGATAGATGGTGACGAAGCTGTTATTAATGGTCATAAAATCTGGCCAGGTACTGGCGGTGCGCCAGAGCGCTTCAAGCCTGACGGATATATAAGCGGTCATCTAGGATATTGGACTATAGTAACTCGTGACCCATCGAAAGGCTTGGACAGTGCCGGAATAGTATGGGTTCCTCCCGATGCCGAGGGGATTAGCTTTTCACCTCCTTACAAGAAAATGGGGCTTTGCTGGTGTGATGAGAATGTTGAGATTTGGTATGACAATGTAAGAGTACCCAAAAAATATGTTTTGGATCTGGATCAACCGGGTCTCGGTGCGAAGGTGATTAAAGGTTATGTTGTTACTTCAGGAAGGCTTGCCATCGGCTCCAGGCTTGTTGGTATGGCAGAAGCATGCTTGGAGATAGCTCTCGATTGGACAGGAGGTAGGGACATAGCCGGGGTGCCGATTAGAGAGCGTTCATTTTTTGCCTCGATTCTTGGTGAGATGGCTAAGAGGATTGAGATTGCTAGGAGTCAAATGTTGATGGTTTCTTGGCAGATGGCACATCCAGAAATATATGGTACACCTGACACGCTTGAAATGTTAGCTAAGGTTTCAGCCTTCCGCTCATATGCTGGCGAAGCCTGTAATTATTGCGTAAACAAAGCTATGGAGTTAATGGGGAGTTACGGTTATTCATATGATTTTCATGTGGAGAAGTATATGAGAGATCATAAAATAATCCAGATGGTGCTTGGCGGGGCTCAAAGGGATGTACTCGACGTTGCCCAGGGGCTATATGGTCCATTTCAGTGGAGTGGTATGGATGAGTGGATAAAGCAAGGGGGCTTGGTTACAGAGGGATTTGGAGGAGCTAGATATTAAAACTATCACTTCCAAATGGGTATCTTATCTTCCTCCCTACAGCTAATGTAGACAACGACAGCGCCTATCACACCTAATACCGCAAATAGCCAGCGAGGATACCACAAAAGGTGGTAAGGAAAATCGTATAGACTCCACTGACGTAGCAAATATCTTAAAGCATAAGAACTCACATGCACCGAAAATGCAGTAGTTTTGTATTGTAGTGATTGTTAGTGGCATTGTTTGTTAGATGAGCAGAACTTGGCTAATCGTTGGGGGGAAGGTCAGTGCCGTGGTTTCGATTTTATCGAAAGAGCGACTCTAAATATAGACCCATTAGTCGAGGAAGACTTGTTCAGAAGTTTGGTGATGACGAACTGGGCTGGCGGCGCCTGGCGATGATCAGCTCATAAAGGTCGGACGACTGCTGGGTGGTGAGCTTCTGGATTCCAAAAGTCGTCCACGACGAGCAGGGCAGGACTGGTAAGAAGCGGAAGGTCTTCTCCGGGGTATGGTCAACTCGTGACTGTGGCAGTGACCTGAAGAAAGCGACCGCTCTTTAGCTACGCTGAGATAGCTAGTTTTACCTCCAGCGAGTACTAAGCCAGCATACCTTCCATCTGAGCCGCAATTTGTTCGTTAGTGAAGTGGCTTAAGCTGATGGCATCGCTAGGGCAGCCGCCGACGCAGGCTCCACACCCCTTACACAGCGCCTCGTTGACCTGACATACCATCTTCTCCTCATCGAAGCTGATGGCAGTGTAGGGGCAGATGGGGATGCAGTATCGGCAGCCGGAGCAGATTCTTTCGTCGACGACAGCGGTAGCCGCCTCAATCTCCACTTCGCCCTGGCTGATGAGGGCCAGCACCCGGGCAGCGGCGGCGGAAGCCTGGGCCACGGTATCGGGAATGTCCTTGGGCCCCTGGGCGCAGCCGACCACGAAGACGCCATCGGTGGTAGTGGCCACCGGGTCGAGCTTGGGATGCCTTTCCAGGAAGAAGCCGTCGGCGCTGCGGCTGATGTTAAACAACCTGGCCATTGCCGCCACGTCCGGCGGCGGCTCAAGCGCCACGCAAAGGATAACCATATCCACCGGCACCCGGGTCAATACCCCGAGCAGAGTATCCTCGGCGACCACGACCAGTTTCCCCTTTTCCTCGTTACTTCCCGCTTGGTCGGTGATCTCCCCGACCTTACCCCGGATGAAGGTGACCCCCTCCCCAGAAAGGCGCTCGTAGAACTCCTCATAGCCCTTACCGAAGCAGCGCATGTCGATATAGTAGTTATATACCTCGGCAGCGGTTTTTTCCTTTATCAGGTGGGCATACTTCAGAGCGTACATGCAGCATACCCGGGAGCAGTACTCATGGTAGTTTTTGTCCCGGCTGCCCACGCAGTGGACAATGGCCACGCTTCGGGGGGTAGTGCCATCCTTGAGGGTAATCTCACCGCCGGTGGGCCCGGAGGAACTCACCAGTCGCTCAAACTCAAGGCTGGTGATAACGTTGTTAAGCCGCCCGTAGCCGTAGCGGGCAATCGGGGTGGGGTCAAATATCCCGAAGCCGCTGGCTAGGATTGCCGAGCCCACCTCCAACTCGACGACCTCATCCTGCTGCTCGAAGTCAATCGCCCCTCTCTCGCAGACCTGCTCACAGAGACGGCACTTACCCTTCAGGAAGTAGGTGCAGTGTTCGGTATCGATAACCGGAATATTGGGTACCGCCTGGGCGAACGGGGTGTAGATGGCCTTACGCTTACCCAGGCCCATGTCGAACTCGCTGGCGGTCTTAATAGGACACTTCTCCTGGCACAGACCGCAGCCGTTACATTTCTCGGCGTCGATGTAGCGCGCCTTCTTTCTGATTTTGACCCTGAAGTTACCGATGTATCCCGAGACCTCCTCAACTCGGCTCAGGCTCAGTAGCTCGATATTGGGGTGGGAGCCTACCCGCGTCATCTTCGGTGTTAAGATACAGGACGAGCAGTCCAGGGTGGGGAAGGTCTTATCCAACTGAATCATGTGCCCGCCGATGCTGGGCTCCCTTTCCACCAGGTAGACCGGGGATCCTGCGTCGGCAATCTCCAGGGCGGCCTGAATGCCGGCGATACCGCCGCCGACGACCAGGGTAGCGGGGGTAAAGGGCAACCGTCTCGTTTCCAGAGGCCGGTGATAGTAGACCCGGCTTACCGCTGCCCCGACCAGCGCCTTGGCTTTCTCGGTGGCTAGTTCTCTGTCCTCGGTTACCCAGGAGCAGTGCTCCCGAATATTGGCTATCTCAATGAGGTACGGGTTTATCCCAGCCTTCTCGAGGACACGGCGGAAGGTGGCTTCGTGCATGGTCGGTGAGCAGGCCGCCACCACGATGCGGTTGAGACATAGCTCTTTGATGTCGATTTGGATAATCTCCTGACCCGGCTCGGAGCACATGAAGACGTAGTTACGGGCCAGGACTACCGCTTCTAGGCCCCGGGCAAACTCGGTAACCGCCTCCGTGTCTACGGTGCCGGCAATATTGCTGCCGCAGTGGCAGATATACACCCCGATTCTGGGTTCACTTCCCATACTGTCTCCCTACCTAGAGCGCCTCGGCGACTAGTTCGGTAATGTCCCTGACCTTAATAGCATCACCCTTATCCAGGGTCAGGACGCTGTCGTTGAGATTGAGCATGCAGTAGGGACAGGCGACAGCTAGAACGTCGGCCTCTAGCTTAAGCGCCTGCTCTATCCTGATATCGGAAAACCTCTCCCCGCTCTTTGTCTCCATCCAGATTCGTCCCCCGCCGCCCCCGCAGCACAGGCTGTCTTCTCCGTGGTCGGCCAGCTCCATAAGTTCAAGACCAGGTATACTCCTGAGAACCTCCCGGGGCTCTTCGTAGATGCCGTTATGACGCCCCAGGTAGCAAGGGTCGTGGTAGGCGACCTTCAAGTTTACCTCTTTACCCAATTTTAGTCTCCCCTGCTTTATGATTTCGAGCAGGTACTGCGTAGCGTGCACCACACTGAAACTCCCGCCGAGAGCGGGATACTCGTTCTTGAAGGTGTGATAGCAGTGCGGTGAAGAGACCATGATCCTCTTTACCCCCAGTTCTGTAAGAGAGCTGATGTTATTCTGGGCGAGGTGCTGAAAGACGCCCTCGTCGCCAGCTTTACGCACGCTTTCTCCGCAGCAGCTTGCCCGATTACCCAGGATGCCGAAGTCCACCCCGGCCCTTTTCAGGATGGTGGCCATAGCCCGGGCCACCTTCTGCACCGAGGGGTCGTATTCCGGGATGCAGCAGGGGAAGTAGAGTAGCTCGGTGCCCTCCGTGTAGAGTTTTACGTCGAGGTCCCGCGCCCAGTCCGCGCGTCTTTCCTCGGGTTCGCCGAGAGGATTACCCAGGCCGGAGATATTCTTGATGGAGAGGCGTAGCGAGTCGGGAACCTTGGCCACGCCCAGCTCGGTAACCACCCGGCGCAGGGCACGCATGACGTCTATTATCTCTACACCGCGGGGGCAGCGCTTGACACAATTATTACAGGTGGCGCACAGCCAGACCTCTTCGTCCTCAAAGTCGGTTATGCCCAATTGGCCCTGGTGCATGATGCGGCGCACGACGAAGTCGCGCACCCGATTCCAAGGACATGCCGCCGTACAGGTGCCACACTGATAGCATAATCTGAGGGCTTCGCCGCCTTCTTCGCTTATGATGTCGGCTACTTCTTTAAGCGGGGTTACCGGTGTCATTTTCTACTCGTTTCCGAACCATGCCTAAGCCACGCTCGTATTCTCCATTGTCAGGGTCCAAAAGAATTGTCTTTCGTAACTCCTTGACAACCTCCGCCCACTTTAACCACCGATAATTAGTCATGCTTTAAGTCCCTTTAATACATCCCGGGCGATAATGCTCCTCTGGAGCTCGAGGGCGAGCTCGGTATTACTCGTGGACAAGGCGCTCCGGCACAGCCTTTCCATGGGCAGCCCGGCAATATAAGGTGGCCCACCAAAAATATGAGCTACCCTGTCGACAACCCGGTGCACCATATCGGTGGCAAACAGCTTAACCATAGCGGCTTCGTTTCGTATCGGCTCTCCCTTATCGGCTTTACTGGCGGCCTCGTAGACCATGAGTCGGCCGGCGTGGATGGAGACCGCTATATCGGCCAGGGCGGCTTCGATACTGGTTCGTTTAGCGGCATACCCCCCGAATGACAGGAAGGTTTTTGCCTGGGTAGTCGATTCTTCAAGCAGTCTCTGACTAACCCCGAGGCAGCGGGCAGCCCTCACCACTCGCCTCGCCGGCAGCCACTTCTTACCGAGGTGAAAGGCCTGCCCCACCTCGCCCAAGATATTTTCCTCGGGCACCGGGCAGTCCTTAAAGGTCAGTAACAGCGGTTCCCTTAGCTGCGTCCGCCAACCCGTCATTTCCGCAGCGCCGCTCGTGCTGAAACCAGGGTTGTTCCTATCCACCAAGAAGCAGGTCATGCCTCTCGGGCTATCCTTCTGGCTGACATGTGCAAAGACAACGGCGAAGTAGTCTTCCCCGGCCCTGGAAAGCGACAGCTTCTGGCCGTTCAAGATGTAGCAGCTGTCTCCTTTTTCCGCCCTCATCTCCCAGCTCGCGGCGCTCACTTCCCGCCCCGGCTCCATTAAGGCTAGGTAAGCCTTCTTCAGTCGTCTGAGCACCGGCTGGAGGTAAGTCTCCTTCTGCTCAGCGTTACACTCGAAGAGAATCGGGGAAACATCACCGAAGTTGAAGGGGACGACGGTCTGGGCCAGTTCTTCCTCAACCAGCGAGCTACAGAGAACCCCTAGGCCACCTCCGTCGACCTCCTCCGGTACGTTTATCCCCCAGAGTCCAAGGTCACAGGCCATCTTAACCAGCTTTTCCTCAGTTTCGGGGGGTAGAGACGCTCGGCTATCGCTCAGGTCAGCGGCCCGCCCCAGAATATCTCTTTCTAGGGGCTTTAGCTGGTCGCTGACAAAGTCTCTGACCAGACTCTGTACCATCTTCAGGTCTTGGGGTATCGCAAAATCCATCTGAATATTCTCCTAGTCCTGGCTCAGGACTTCTTCCAGAAACAGGTCTAAATCAGGCTCGTCCTCATCGCCGAGGCGCTCCTCAAGACGGGACAAGACCTCTATCATGCGGTGGTTAACTACATAGTGCTTAATGGTGGTATCCACCTGGGGACAGACCAGAATGCAGGCATCACACTGGTCGCAGTCCTCACCGACGATGCTCTCCAGCGCCATCGAAGTACGACTCTCTGTTTTCTCGCGGCGTGACGGCTCGCGGGAGAGAAAGGGGCAGATATCGATGCAGTTGCCGCAGCCCAGACACTCCTTGTGGCCGCTGATGTCCTCCGTAATATTAAGGGAGTGCGCTGGGCTGAAGCCGCTGGACAGGAGCCGGCAGCGGCCGACCGGCGGGCTCTTGGCATTCAGTATTTCGTTTAAGACGGCTTCGATAGTCTTGACATTCGTCTGGATACGTTGTGGCATATCTCCTCCCTATCAGGCAGAATTTATCTGGTCGCTGCCAAGTTTACTACGAGCCTGGCCTGCCAAATAGTCTTCAGGCTTGCGGGTATAATCAGGCAACAAAAGAGGCGTAGCTGGTCGTTCTTTGGCGATACCGGCCTCTTTGAGTCCCGCCTGCCACCGACGCACGTGGTTCAAAGTAGGCGTGCCGGGCTTAACATACCTAGCATGCTGGGCAGCGGCTTTGCCGGCCCGCCTGCCGAAGACGAAGATGTCCAGCGTCGAGTTGCCGATGAGCCGGTTCCGGCCGTGGACGCCTCCGGTACACTCGCCGGCGGCAAACAGTCCCCGTACGCTAGTCGCCCCGCTGGGGTCTATCTTGATGCCGCCGTTCTGGTAGTGAAGCGTCGGGTAGACTAGCATCGGCTCTTTAGTGATGTCGATGTTATAGCGGCTAAACTGCCTGACCATGGCCGGTAGCTCCCGAGCGATGGTGCCCTCGCCACGTAAAAGATCAATCATAGGTGAGTCGAGCCACACCCCGACCTCTCCGGTGGGAGTGGTTGTCCCCTTCATGCTTCGACACTCCCGTATGTTGGCTGAGGCAACCACGTCGCGCGGTTCTAGGGGCATGATGAACTGATCTCCCTCAGCGTTTACCAGTTGGGCTCCCAAGGTTCTTACCTTCTCGGTTACCAGTTGCCCCAGAATCTGTACCGGGTAGGCGGCGCCGGTGGGGTGATACTGCATGGTGTCCATAAAGATTAGCTCAGCGCCCACGCGGTAGGCCAGGACCAGCCCATCAGCTGTAGCCCCGTAATGATTGGTGGTGGGGAAACCCTGAATGTGAAGCCGCCCGGCCCCGCCGGTAGCCACAATGACCGCTCCAGCGCGCACCAGAGCGAGTTCGTTGGTCTCCAGATTTACCAGTATCGCCCCGGTTACTTGTCCTTTATCGTCCATTATTAGCTCGATTACCGGCGAGAATTCTAGGTAGTCGATGCACCGGTTACGTACTTCGTCGCGCAGGACACGCATCTCCTCAAGGCCGGTATAGTCTCGAGCGGAGTGCAGTCGCAGCCTCGAGGCACCACCCCCGGATAGCTCGTGCATCGAGCCGTCGGGGCTCTTGTCCCAGTTGACCCCCAACTCCTCCAGCCACTTGATCACCGAGGGGGCGTCTTTAACCAGGGCCTCGACCAGTTCCGGGATATTATCGAAGCGGCCGCCGCCCATGGTGTCCAGGTAATGGATGGCCGGGGAATCATTGGGCCTGTCGGCTGCCTGAGTTCCGGCTTGCGCCCCCACGGTATTGGCATCGCCGAGGCGCAGTTTGGTTACCAGCAGGGTCTTAGCCCCGTTTTCCTGAGCCAAGAGTGCCGCCGAGGCACCAGCACCACCGCAGCCGATGACCAGGACATCCACATCGTGGCTAACCTTACCGAGGTTAATCTTGTCGGGGTTAATCCGGCTGTTCCCCTCTAGCAAAGCAGCCACCTCATTCGGGGCTGGCTCTCCCCGGTTCGGCCCCACCAGGAGCTTACGCATCCCCTCTTTAATAAAGTCGGGGTGAAAATCCTCGAGTAGAGCCGCCTTTTCCTGGTCTCCTATGCGCGAGAAGGTCTCTTTGAGCCGCCTCTCCCGGCTGGCTTCTACCTTGCGGATACTATCTTCCATATACGCAGGATACATAATACTTACCCTTTCCCTAAGACTTTCCGGTATAGGCTGGCTCGATATCACGCTCAGCGTAGCAGCGGCGAAGCTCGTCCTGGCTCATCTTCTTTAAGCCTTCCAGCTCGATATCAAACTTACCCGCCTCTATTTCGGCTATCCTGTCCTCCAGATGCCGGGAGGTTGGCGCTAGATAACGCCCGTATAGGCGCCGGCAGAGCAGGGCTATGTTGTAGGGAACCAGACCCTGGGGGCACCGGGCGGCACACAGGCCGCACATGACACAGTCAAAGGACTTACTGGCTACCTCAGGGATGTCACCTCTTAAGGCATCGGACACAAACCACATTACCTCAAGCTCCTGGGGGCAACTCTTGGTGCAGGTGTTACAGCCGAAGCAGGTAAGTAGGCTGGGATAGAGGGACAGCAGCGACTCGGTAGTCGGCTCGAGCTCCTCCAGATTGTAGAGAGCCTTGGCCGACGGGAAGAATGGTATCTGCACCAGATACATACCGGGCTCAATGGTTTTCTGGCAGGCAAGGTCATACCTTAGCTGGGGGTCGTCCTTCAGGTTGTAGATGGTAGCGCAGGCACCGCAGAATCCGGCTCGACACCCGCAGCCGCGGATTAACCGGTAGCCGCAGTATTCCAGCGCCGTCATAATGGTAAGACCATCAGGCACCTGGTAATGCTTACCCATGACGTATATGTCAATCAGGCATTCTTTTTGAGCTACCCATTCCTGTTTGTTCATATCTCTACCTCAGTTTCTGGATTTACCTAGATGTCTCGATATCTCCGTAACTATTATTGCACCAGGCTCTCTGATTCTACCATAAAGACTAGCCCGGGCTTAAAAAATGGCCTCTTGGTGCCGGGCGCACCAGACTGCATGTTGACGGCTACGGGCAGGCTGGCAATGTTGCACGAAGGAGCCACCGAATGTTATTCTCCTTGACTTAAGCTACCAGGCGGATGGTCATCTGGTTTTGGAATCTTTAGCTTTTCACTGAACCCCGACAAGCTGACCGATCCTGACTAATCATAGTCATAGAATCCTTTGCCTGTTTTGCGGCCGAGCCAACCAGCAGCAACCATCCTCCTCATTAAGATAGGGGGAGCATAGAGGGGGTCTTTTACGTCTTCATACATGGCATTAGCTACGTTAAGTATGGTATCAATACCATTAAAGTCTAACAAAGCT
>CAZXVG010000024.1:0-11569 GCA_964644205.1 uncultured Dehalococcoidales bacterium
TGAAGATAAGCTCCAGTATCTGACGGCGGTACTTCTCCAGCTTTTCGCTGTCGGTGCGCACCACCAGCCCCTCCCGGGCCGGGTAGGTGCAGGCGGGGACCGGTCGCCTCTCCTTTTCAATCTCGACGACACACATGCGGCAGGCCCCGATATCGCTTAAGCCGTCAAGGTGACACAGCGTGGGGACGTCAATGCCGTTAGCCTGACAGACCTCAAGAACGGTGTCGCTGGCTTTCCCTTTAACCTGCTGGCCATTGATTGTTAAACTTATCTCATTCATTAGCTATCCTCCAACCTCAAGGTCGCATCTTAAGCATCTTGACGCCTCTTCTACGGCTTCATCGGGGCTATAGGTCGCGGTGACCTCCTTAAAGGAGGTTTTCCTCTGGCTCATGGAAATCTCCTGAGCTCTGATTCTGGCCTTCTCACTGGTTTCTTCATCGCTGGGTGGCACCTGGGGGTATTCAATCGCTTCGTAACCGTTACGCTCTACCCGTGGTGAAAGGCTCTCCCCGCGGAGAAATCTTCTTATGGAGGAAGCCGCCCTCTGTCCCTGGGCAATGGCTTCGATTACCGTCTGCGGGCCGGTTACCAGGTCTCCACCGGCAAAGATTCCCTCCCGGCCGGTAGCCAGGGTGCGCCGGTCGGCGACCACCGTGCCGCCCCTTGCCGTTTCGATGCCGCCGTCCTTAGCGAAGGACGTATCCGGTCTCTGCCCGATGGCCTCGATAACCGTATCGGCGCTTGCCACGTAGTTCGACCCCTCGACGGGCTTGGGGGTTCGACGCCCGCTGCGGTCGAACTCCCCCAGCTCCATGCGCTGGCACTCAAGCCCGCTGACCTTACCGTGGCTACCCAGGATGCGGGCGGGGGCGGCCAGGTAGTGAAAGCGGACCCCCTCTTCTTCGGCGGCGGCTATCTCCTCGACGATAGCCGGCATGTCCTTCTTCTCGCGCCGGTAGAAGAGGTGCACCTCCTCGGCCCCCTTTCTCAGGGCTACCCGGGCGGAGTCGATGGCCGAGTTACCGCCGCCGATGACGGCTACCCGCTTACCCACCGTTACCTCCTCGCCCAGGTTCACCGCCCGCAGGAACTTGAGGGCGTCGTAGACCCCCTCGAGGTCTTCCCCGGGGACGCCGGCCTTAATCCCCTGATGAGCCCCGGTGGCCAGGAACACGGCTTGGTAGCCGTCCCTTAGCAGTGATTCGAGGTCGCTTATCGGCGTCTTTAGTCTTATGTCCACCCCCAGGTTCTCGATGTCCTGGATTTCCTGTTTCAGGAGGCTGTTGGGCAGGCGGTACTCCGGGATGGCTACCGCCAGCATACCGCCGGCCACCGGCAGGGCTTCGAAAACGGTAACCGGATAGCCCTCCAGGGCCAGGTCCCAGGCGGCTGACAGGCCGGCGGGCCCGGCCCCGACGATAGCCACCCGCGCCTCTTTTCTCTCCTTTATCCTGGGGGCGTATTTAATCCCGGCGCTGAGCGCGTAGTCGGCGGCGAAGCGCTTTAGGTCCCGTATCGCCAGAGGCTCGTCAATCTGGGCCCGGTTACACTTGGCTTCACAGGGGTGGTGGCACACCCGGCCGCACACCAGCGGCAGGGGGTTACGCTGCTTGATTAGATAGTAGGCTTCGGCGAACCTGCCGTTTTTAATCAGGGTGATGTAGCCGGGGATGTCCAGCTCTACGGGGCAGGTATGCTGGCACGGGGTGCGGAACAGGCCCTGGCAGACGGAGGCCGGGCACTTTTTGTCTATAATATGGGCCTCATACTCCTCGCGGAAGTGCCTTATGGTCGATAGTACGGGGTTGGGGCTGGTCTGTCCCAGGCCGCACAGGGAGGTAGAGGCGACCATCTCGGCCAACTCCGACAGGGTGTCGAGGTCGGACATGGTGGCTTCCCCGGAGCTTATCTTGTTCAGTATCTGGAGCATCTCGGGAATCCCGGCCCGGCAGGGGGTGCACTTGCCGCAGGACTCGTCCCGGGTGAACTGGAGGAAGAACTTGGCGACGTCCACCATGCAGCTATCCTCGTCCATGACCACTACCCCTCCCGAGCCCATAATCGCCCCCAGGGCGGTCACCGATTCATAGTCGATGGGCGTGTTGAGGTAGCCTATGGGGATAACCCCGCCCGAGGGCCCGCCCAGCTGGACCGCCTTGAATTTCCTGCCCCCGGGTACGCCCTCGCCGATGTCGAAGATGAGTTTACCCAGCGGCGTCCCCAGGGGGACCTCTACCAGTCCGGTGTTATTCACGTTCCCCACCAGGCTGAAGGTCTTGGTGCCCCGGCTCTTTTCGCTGCCCACGCCGGCGAACCAGTCGGCCCCGTTTAAGATAATCTGGGGCGTAATCGACCAGGTCTCCACGTTATTAATCGTGGTCGGCTTGCCGAAGAGACCGCCGCCGACATTGGCCGGAAAGGGCGGTCTCTGCCGGGGATTGCCCCTCTTCCCCTCGATGGAGCGTAAGAGGGCGGTCTCCTCGCCGCAGACGAAGGCCCCGGCCCCGGGGAAGATATCGATGGAGAACTCGAAGTCGGTGCCCAGGATATTCTTTCCCAGCAGCCCGTAGCTACGGGCCTGAGCGATGGCGTGGCTCAGGGTCTCGATGGCCAGGGGGTATTCGGCGCGGACGTAGGCGTATCCCTGGCGCACGTTACCGATGGCGTAGGCCCCGATGGTCATCCCCTCGACTATGGAGTGGGGGTTACCCTCGAGGACGGAGCGGTTCATGTAGGCGCCGGGGTCGCCCTCGTCGCCGTTACAGACCACGTATTTCTCGTCGGATTGGGCGCTGCGGACGAAGCCCCACTTGGTGGCGGTGGGGAAGCCGGCGCCGCCCCGCCCCCGCAGCCCGGCCCTCTTAATCTCCTCGATGACGTCATCAGGGCTCATCTGCCCCAGGGCCTTGGCCAGGGCCTGATAGCCGCCGCGCCCGATATACTCCTCGATGCTCCAGGGGTCAATGAAGCCGTTATTATGCAGCACCCGCCTTTCCTGGTACCGGTAGAAGGTAATCTCGCTGTAGGTGGGTATCGGCTGGCCGCTTACCGGGTCGTGGTAAACGAGCCTCTCTACAATCTCCCCCTTGAGGACATGGCGGGCCACGATTTCGGGAACGTCCTCGGCCTTGACCCGGGTGTAGAGGATGTCCCCGGGATTGATAAGGACGATAGGGCCCATCTCGCAGAGGCCGTGGCAGCCGGTGCCGATAATCTTGACCTTCTCCTCCAGACCGTTGGCCTTAATGGCCTCTTCGAAGGCCTGGCTTACCTTCTCCGAGCCGGAGCCGGCGCAGCCGCTGCCGCGGCAGACCCGGATGTGGGTCTCGGGGAGGCTCTTGAGCCGGGAGAGGTCCTTATCCTCGCGCACCCGGAAGCGCGGAGCGACGCTTGCCTGCAGGCTCTGCAATTCCTCCATTGATGAGATTCGTGCCATGATTCTATCTCCTATTTATATAAATCGAGGATGTCGTTTAGCTTACTCGCCTTTACCTTGCCGTGGACGTCGCTGCCGACGGCCATTACCGGGGACAGGCCGCAGCAGCCCAGGCAGCGCACGGTCTCCAGCGAGAACCTGCCGTCGGCCGTGATTCCTTCCGGTTCCAGTTCCCAGTCCTTCTTCAGTGCGTCCAGGATTCTCTGCCCCCCTTTGACATAACAGCTGGTGCCCAGGCAGACCTGGATGACGTGCCTGCCCTTGGGCACGGTGGAGAAGAAGTGGTAGAAGCTGATGATGCCGTACACCTCGCTTAGGGGGACCTTCAGGTCTCGGGAGATAGTCTTTATCACCGGGGCCGGGAGGTAGCCGATAAGCCCCTGTGCCTGCTGAAGCACCCGGATAAGGGCTCCCGCCTCCCCTTTGGTGTCGTCGATTACCCCCTGGATTTCCCGGAAGATTTTCCCGGCGTAGGCGGCACCTCTCGTTTCCCCCGGGGCTGGCTCGCTGTTGACTGTGGTCATATCATGCCTCCTAGCGTGAAATGTGCCGGTGCTGGGTGCTAATCCTGCCTCTTGCGGCTGAGTAGCGCTTTATATGCGACATAGCGCAGGGAGGGCAGGCACTACCGGCCTTCGAGACTAGCCCTCCCTGCGGTTGGGGGGTCTTCATAAATCTTACCCGAACTCCCCGAGTCGGGCCTTCACCTTATCAGGTTGCTTTAGGTTTCTCCAGGGCGGTATCAAACCCTTTGCCGCGAAGCTTTATCTCCACCGGCTCACCCTGGCCCCACCTCTTGTAGACGCGGCAGCTCTCACATATCTCGGTGCCGTCGCCCCTCATTCCGTAGTCGTGGAGCTTGCTGTAGGTGCCCTCAATCTGCCAGCAGGGCAGGGTGCGGTATCGGAATGCCGGGCATTCGTTCCTCACCGCCTCGGGGCAGCGGAACATCTCCCAGCAGGGGGCCTTCCCTTCCCAGAAGCCCAGGGCGGGCTCCATTAAAAGCTTGCCTTTGGCTTCGTTGATGACCCTCTCTATCTCGGCAAACTCCTCTACCGTGCTCGCGTCCTTCAGGATTCCTTCTACCTGTTCCACCGCCTTCTTTTTTGCCGCCCCTGGGCCTAGCGGGTTAGCGGCTGGCTGTGCTCCGTGCAGCTTGGGCAGCATCTCCATCTCGCCGTACTGGAAGCCGTAAATCTTGCCTTTACGCTCGCCGGAGAGCAACTTGACCCATACCGGATAGGCGGTGTACCTTTCGACATCCTGGGTTTGCAGCTCCACTAACTCCGCATCTTCGCCCACTACCTCCGGTATGGGAAGACACTGCTTAATCTTGACCAGGTCGCCGGTCTTGGCCGCCCTCGGGCACCCTCCCAGGTTTTGCGAGATACTCTCTATCTCCGTAATGTCCTCGATACTGGTAACGCCTCTCAGAATCTCCTCTAACTGCTCGGCCAGTGTCTTCTTGGTTATCTTTTCGGCGCCGGCTTCGGGTAGCACCGAGAGCTCGTCACGCTGGAAGCCGTAAATCTTATCTTTGCGCTCGCCGGAGAGTACCCTGACCCATACCGGATAGACCGCGTATTCGTCGAACTCCTGGATTTGCAGGGCCACTATCTCCGCGCTCTGGCCGACTACCTCCGGGATTGCCTCACACCTCTTGATTTGAACAACACTACCTATCCTCATGGCGGTTGCCTCCTCTGGTGTTTCCGGTGATTTCTGCTCCGTGTTTACTGTCTTCATGGCCGTTGCCTCCTTTCCCCGCCCTAACTATCTTCATTTAACCACAGAGCCGTTCGGCTTCCATCCGCCTTAGTGCCTATTCCCGGTTTCGCTTTGGCGCAGGTGTTTGGCGGCCGGCTAGGCAAAAATACCTAGGTATTTTGGAGCGCTAACGGGGGCAGGTAGTACGAGCCGCTGGCTGCGGCGTAGCGGGGCTTCGGGGGAGGGAAAGGGCCTTGCGGGGTGGCTTGAATGGCAAAAGGGGCTGGGGGCAGCCTGGGGACAGGATATCCTCCGTCGCTGGTGGGGGCAGGCTAAGCCGTGCGGTCCAGCTCTCGGGTAAGCTCCTGTCTATCCTTGGGGCTGCCGATGAATACCAGGGTGCTTTTCGGCTTCATGACGTAGTCCTCGGGCGGGTTGTAGGTCCAGTCCTCCCCGGTTCTCACCGCCAGGAGGAGCATCTTGGGGTGCTTTTTGAGCTTAAGCGAGGAGATGCTCTGGCCGCTGAATGCGGAGGGGACGGGGACTTCCTCGACGCGCAGGTTTTGTTCCCGGTCGCGCAGCATGATATCCAGGAATGAGACCACGGTGGGTCTTACCATTTCCGAGGCCATTCTCAGGCCGCCGATGAGGGAGGGGGAGATAACGGCGTCGGCGCCCGCCTTTTTCATCTTGTCGCTGTTACTGATTTCGTTGCACCGGGATACCACCCTCAGCTTAGGGTTAAGCTGCTTTGCCGTCAGCACCACCACCAGGTTCTGGTTATCGTCACCCAGGGCGGCAAACAGGCCCCGGGCCTGCTCGATTCCGGCCTTTATTAGCGTATCGTTGTCGGTGGCGTCGCCCTCGATGAAGACCCCGTTCTTGGTGGTTTCCAGAAACCTGTCGGCGGCTTCCTTGCTGGTATCGACCATCACGTGCGGCCGCTTGGTGGCGGTGAGCTCATTGGATATGTGTAAGCCGAGGTCTCCGCTGCCGCAGATAATATAGTGGTCCTTGTACTCCCTGGCCTTTCTTTCCATTTTTCGTCTCCTAAAGGACTTTGTAAGTTCTCCCTCAACCAGCAGGGCGGTAAGATTGGTGATGATGTAGAAGAGCACGCCGATACCGGCGACGGCGATGAAGATGGTGAAAATTCTTCCCCCGGGGATGAGGGCGACCTCGATTACCTCGCCGAAGCCGATGGTGGAGATGGTGATCACCGTCATGTAGAAGGAGTCCAGAAGCGAGCACTGCGGCCCGGCTATCACCCGGTAGCCTATGGTGCCTATCAGGAGCACGGCGACCAGGGCCGCTACCGGCCATATGAACCTCTTCAGAATCTTTCTATCCATAGGCTGCGCCGCTCCGGCGTTCAGGGCCGGTTGTTAAAGGTGTCCCTCCCTAAATGGTGATGGTGTCCCCCTCGCTGGGGATTTCTATGGTTATCCCCAGCTCGCTTGATACCCCCTTTAGCTCATCTCTAATCTCGGCTTCAAACCCCGGGCTCAGGTGGACTGAGGCCACCCGGGGGAGATACCCTTTAGTGCTGCGGAAGTCATTTAGCTCCTTGAGCAGGAGCTTGGGGCAGAGGTGCCCCGCGTCCCAGGCCGCCTTCTCCAGCCTGTCGGGGTAGGTGGTGTCGATAATGAGGAGCTGGGGGGAGGTGCTTTGCCATACCTGGTGGAGGCCGGGGCCGGTGTCGGTGGCGTAGAGCAGCCTCTCCTGCCGGGGGGAGGTTATCTCGAAGCCCAGCGCGCCCACGGGGTGGTTCAGGGGCACGGCGGTAACGGTATAGCCCTCGATTTCCTGGGGGCTTAAGGGTTCCAGGCGGCACAGCTCGAGCGCCCGTTTTTTCAGGAATGTGCTTTCCTCGGCGAAGTTGGGGTATATCAGGCCGTCGACCAGGTGAGAGCTCAGTACGTCCAGGGCCTCCTGGCTGGCGAAGACCCGGGTCAGGCGCTGGGAGTTGTTGAAGACGAAGGCGGGGATGTCCCTGATGTGGTCGTAGTGGCCGTGGGAAAGCAGTATGGCCTTTATCTTCTCCTGCTCCGCAAAGGAGAGCCCCTCGGTCAGGCTGCCGGCGTCTACCGCTAGGACACCGTCAACCAGTATGGATACCAGCCTGGTGTCTCTGGACTCTTCGTTGTGTGTTCCCAGGAATCTGATAATCATTCCGGATGCTATCCCCTTTGATGTATCTGGCTATGCCTGGTTTGGAATTATCAGGGGTTTCTGAAAAGCGCCTTCTCCTCATCCTGAAGGCCGTTAAACTCCTCAGCCCGCACCCATACCAGCTCGTCGTCTCCAATGCCGCGCAGCGGCACGTACTTGAGGACGTAGTTAGCGGCGGTTTCTTCGGGCATGTGCTGCTCGATGTCGAAACCCCGGCGGGAGAAACAGAAGGTTAGCGAGCTCAACTTCTGCAGCCTGGCGGCGATATTGATACAGGGGCCGACATAGTCCTCGCCGTTACCCACCGAGAATACGGTGCCCCGGGCGATGCCGCAGCGGAGGAACTTGGGCGGTTGGGCTACCACCTTTCTGATGGTCGGGTAGAATTCGCGCACGTAGTTACCGCAGGTTTCCCAGAGCGAGGTGACCACGTTGCAGATTCCGGCGCCGCCCATATTGCTGGTGTCCCAGAGGAATAAGACCCCGTCTCCCAGGAACTTGGCCAGGAACGGCAGGCTGGACCACAGTATCTTTTCATCCTGGCTGCTTTCCTTAACGAACCCGGTTTTAATCTCGGCAAACAGCCAGTCCAGGAAGCGGCTGAGGTATTCGGGGACGGCCAGGTGCGGGTCAACCTGGCTGCAGAAGGTGGTAAACCCGGACAGGTCGAAGATGGCCGCCATGGCCTCCATCTGTGTCGAGCGGGCGGCGATATTCCCCAGCCCCAACGCGTCGGGGTTAAATCTATCGAACTGCTCGTTGGTCAGCACCAGGAGCTTCAGACGCTTACCGCTGCCCTCCAGGGTCACCGTTTTGTATTGCTCTTCCAAGGTGATTTTTCCCATTTTAGACTCCCTGTTACCTCTAGGCTGTCCTTGCGGGGGTTATTTTCCTCGTCTTTCGCCCCGGCTACGGGCCGAGCAGGCTCAGACCGAGACTGATAGCCACCGCGGCGGCAATGCTTACCAGCAGTATAATTAGAAGCAGGGTGAGGAACTTCCGGGAGGAAAGGATTTTACTTACCAGTGCCTGGGGACTAAGCCCTCCGGCTACCGCCGCCGAATCTTCGGAGGCCTTTTGAGCCACCGCCGCCGCTTCCCTGGCGGTGGTAAGCGCTTCTTCGGCCTTGGCGACGGCGTCCTGTGATGCCGTTAGGGCGGACTCCTCCGCCCTTCTGGCCTCTTTGCTGGCCTGCTCCGCCTTCATAAAGGCCTCGGCGGCGGCCTCCTCGGACGCCTTCTTGGCTATCTCGGCCTTCTTTAGAACGTCCTGCGAGGCGGTTATGGCCGCTTCCTCAGCCTTCTTGGCTTCCCTGACGGCTTGCTCCGCCTTCATAAAGGCCTCGGCGGCAGCCTCCTCGGACGCCTTCTTGGCCTCCTGAACCCGGTTGGCGGCGTCATGTGATGCCGTCAGGGCGGCCTCCTCCGCCTTTCTGGCTCCTCTGGCGGCCTCTTCGGCCTTCCGGGAGGCTTCGGCGGCGGCTTCCTCGGATGCCTTCCTGGCTACCTCGGCGGCTTCTCTGGCCGCGAGGCTGGCTTCCTCAGCCCTGGTGGCCGCCTGCCGCGCGGCGGCCGTGGCCGCTTCCTCGGCCTCCCTGGCCCCCCGGGCGGCCTCCTCGGCCTTGCGGGCGGCTTCGGTGGCGGCGTTTATGTTGCTCTCCATCTCGTCGAGGATTTCGGGGAGTGGTTTGGTCAGGATTTTAGGACCCTCGTCCGCTTCTTCTTGGCGCGGCTGGATATCTTCCTCAGCCATGTTTAACCCCCTTTATCGAGAGCGTTCACATTTTCCGGCATAGCCGCTAGAGAACTGAAAGACATGCCCTGGCGGCTATCTCTCACATGCACCCCGCTCACCTGAGCTGCCATAGCGTAGGGCGGTGGCCATAAGACAGGTCTTTTGAGTTGGTGCTTGATTTTAGTGCTATAATCAGGCTGTTGTCAATGACTAAGGGCTTCTCGGTGGTTAATGCGTGGCTGCTGGCGTATTATATTTTCCCATAGTTTATTGATATAATCTACCACGAAGCATCCGTAGTCTAGGCAGCAAATAGCGAAACGGAGGACAGTGCCCATGGTCGGTAACGAGAAAACCAGGAAGATTATGACCAAGCCGCTTCCCCAGATTCTCGACGAGATCGAGGATAGTATCCGGCTGGCCGACGAGGCGGCTAAGAATGCCCGGGATGCGGCCCTGGAGGCCCGCCAGGCCGGGGAGAAGGCCTTCAATGAGGCCACCAAGGTTGCCAGCGAGCGCATCGCCGAGGTCGAGCAGATAGCCCAGGACGCCAGGCGGCTTTCCGAGCTTCTAAGGCGGGCAGTGATGGACGGTATCAAGGCCATAGAAAAGCGGCTTTCGGAGGAGACCCCGGCGGCGAAAGATACCTCCCCGAAGTAAACGGGCCTTGCCTTAAAGATAGCGGGGTGTTTAGCCTGCCCCTGGATTCGGGGTTGAGTAAGGGCTTCACCCCCGTTGTCTTAAATATGTTAGCCCCCGGCGCTTACCGGTGCCGCTAGTCTGAAAACTTGGGAAAGGAGTCTAAGATGTCTCAGGACAAGCTCTCGGTGGTGTTAAGGATACTTGATAACGAGTCGCAGCTCATAGAGCGCGCCGACCGGAAGGCGATTGCCCTGCTGTCGATACTGGGTGTCTTCATGGTCTTTTTCGTGGTCTACTACCGCCTTATTCCGGTAAACAGGGTCACGGTGGCCCTGACCGCTTCCTACTTCACCCTGGCGATGCTGGCTATTGCCAGCCTGGTGATGACGGTGCATCCCCGGATTGTGCGCGGGGAGCAGTCGGAGGGTAAGGATGCCGGCAAGACGCCCGCGTGCGAACCCGCCTTCTTTGCCGGAATCTGCAAGTTCCCCGATCTGGCGGCCTACAGGAAGGCGCTTGGGGATATGGTGGCTGACGACACGGTAACCTTCGACGTCTACAGCCGGCAGGTCTTCAGCCTGGCCCAGATAAATGCCGTTAAATACAAGCACATACAGCGCGCCACCTTCCTCACCGTGGCCGCCCTGGCCATAGAGCTCAGTATTGTCGTTTACATCTTCGCTAACTACATGGGCGTCGGTATCATGCCCCCGATTATCTAGTCCTCTATGGGGAAAGGCGGGTCTTGACAGCCGGGGCGGGTGTTATCCGGGCATTGACGTCGGTCCCGGCGGGTGAGAGAATTACGGAGATAAATTTGTGGGGGAGAAAATGGTAGAAGAACTTAGCAGTATGTTTCCGGTACAGTTTATCGAGGGACGCAACAAGGGTGCCGAGCCGGGGCAGGCATCCGAAATCTCCACCGGGGCGTATGTCCTCTACACCCCGGAGGTAAGCTACAGCATCGCCCATATCGACATCTTTGTGGAGTGGGATAAGGTAGCCAGGCGCCAGGAGAACAAGCTGTCTATTTACGCTGCCTATCTGGACCACCCGAGTGACATCGTGCTCACCGAGGGCACCATGGTCTTTAAGGCCGGTATGGAGCCCAATCGGGGGTGGCAGCGAATCGGAATCGCAAGACCGGTGGTCCTCATCGCGCACAAGAAGTATTGGCTTAAGTTTACCGAGCTAAAGACCGACTTCAGGTTCTACGCGGCCAAAGAGGGCGACGAAATCACCACCATGACCCTGGAAAACGATAAGTGGCATTCCGTTCATGACCGGCTTATGCTCCGCTTCTTCGGCCGGGTCTTCCCCGTGGCCACGAGGTAGGCTTGAGGGGCTGCTTAATAGCCTTAAGGGGAACTCAGGCCCCCGCTCTGTTAGCTGGCGGCTGAGGCATACGAATGCTAGCCGGGCTTCCCCTGCCGGACGTGTTATACGCACCAGCATTCGCGGGATCTTGTCATCTCCTCCGGGGCTCGGCGGGTGGGGGCGTGTCTCCTGGCCGGCTGTGTTATCTTGAGTCTCTGATTTTCTGGTAGCACTCGCTGCAGTAGACTGGCTTACCCTGCACCGGCTCGAAGGGCACCTCGGTTTCCTTACCGCACTCGGCGCAGACTACGGGGAACATCTGGCGTCGGGGCCGGTAGTCGTTACTGCCGTAGCGCATGGCCCTCCTCGCCTCGCGGCATGATGGGCAGCGCTTGGGGTCGTTGGTGTAGCCTTTGGACTGGAAGAACTGCTGTTCCTCGGCACTGAAGGTAAAGGTAGCACCGCAATCGGAGCACTGTAGACTCCTGTCCTCGAACATTGGTTGACCTCCACTCTGGTCACTAGTTGGCTTGAGTTTTGGCCATCCAGAACCTGGGC
>CAZXVG010000025.1:0-11425 GCA_964644205.1 uncultured Dehalococcoidales bacterium
TTTACAAGGTATGTAAACTACCTCGATGCGGAGCGGAACGCCTCCCGCTACACGGTGCGTAACTACACCCACGACCTGCTCGACTTCTTCGGCTATCTAAAGTCCCAAAAGATTAGCTCGCTCAACGAGGTGGACCGGCAGGTTCTGCGGGGCTATCTCTCACACCTGGTGAAGAAGGGCCTGGCCAAGGTAAGCCTCTCCCGCAAGCTCTCGGCAATACGCTCCTTCTATCGTTACCTGCTGCGCGAAGAGCTGGTAGCGAGCAGCCCGGCAGCCGATACCTCGTCCCCCAAGCTCGACAAACGCCTGCCCAACTTCCTGACTACCGAGGAGGCGGTGCGCCTTCTGGAAGCCCCCGATTCGTCCACCGCCCTGGGACAGCGCGACCGGGCCCTGATGGAGCTGCTCTATGCCTCCGGTCTCCGGGTAAGCGAGCTAGCCAGCCTTGACCTGGGGCAGATTAACCTCGACACCAATGAAATCAGGGCCTGGGGGAAGGGCTCTAAGGAACGGATGGTGCTCATGGGGAGGCCGGCGGCGGCCGCCCTGGCGAGCTACCTCACCCAGGGAAGACCCCGGCTTCTGGGTAAGAAAACGGGCTCGGCCCTGTTCCTCAACCGCAGCGGAGGACGTCTTACGGAACGCAGCATCCAGAGAGTATTGAGGAAGTATACCCGGCTAGCCGGCTTAAAGAAGCGGGTTCATCCCCATCTTTTGCGCCACACCTTCGCCACCCACCTCCTTGACGGCGGGGCCGACCTGAGGGTGGTTCAGGAGCTCTTGGGCCATGCCAGTCTGGTCTCCACCCAGATTTACACCCATGTCAGCCAGAGCCGGGCGAGAAAGGTATACCTCTCGGCCCACCCTCTGGCCCAGGAGACGGATGATGAGTCTGGAGACTAGACGGGAGAGGCTCCGCCAGCGCTTCGCCGGGAAAGAGATTGACGGCCTTCTGGTCTCGCGGCCGGAGAACATACGTTACCTGTCCGGCTTCGACGGCTCGGCCGGCTACCTGCTGATTACCGCCCAGGACGTCATACTAGCCACCGACTTCCGCTACCGGGCACAGGCCGAAAGGCAGGCGCCGGGGTGTCAGGTCTTCCAGACAAGCGGCGCTATCGGCGACTGGTTCCCCAAGCTGGTCTCCGGGCTGGAGATAGGGCGGCTGGGTTTTGAGGCGGGGCACGTCACCTTTTCTCTTTACGGGGAGCTATCTGGTATACTGAGTAAGGCTCAGCCCCCCGTTAGACTCGTGCCGGTGGCGGGGCTGGTGGAAGACCTGAGGGCGGTAAAGGAACCCGAGGAGATTAGGTTCATAAGCGAGGCCTCCGCCATAAGCGACGCCGCTTTCGAGTATGCGGAGACGATTATCCGTCCCGGCTTAAGCGAGCTGGAGCTGGCCTGGGAGATAGAGAGCTTCATGCGGGAGAGGGGGAGCCAGGCTCTACCCTTCGAGGTGATTGTCGCCTCGGGCCCGAACTCGGCCCTGCCCCACGCCAGGCCCTCGCCGCGTAAGCTCGCCCCCGGGGAGCCGGTGGTCATCGACCTCGGAGCCAGGGTCTCCGGCTACGCTAGCGACCTCAGCCGCACCGTCTGCCTTGACGATGCCGATGAGCAGTTTAAGCGGGTATACGACGCGGTGCTCGGGGCCCAGCTAGCGGCCATAGCCGTGATTAGGGAGGGGATGAGCGGGGAGGAAGCGGACAGGGTAGCCAGGGTTGTCATCGAGGAAGCCGGCTATAAAGAGGCCTTCGGGCACGCCCTGGGTCACGGCGTCGGGCTTAACCCCCACGAGGCCCCGCGCCTCGGCCCGGGGGCGGCGGAGCCGCTGGTAAGCGGCATGGTGTTTACTATCGAACCGGGTATCTACCTCGATGGCTGGGGGGGAGTCAGAATCGAGGACACCGTGGTCATGGAAGATGGTAAAATAAGGGTGATATCAAGGTCTAGGAAGGCAGGAAAATAGGGTGATAAACGCCGGTGAACTAAGAAAAGGGATTACTATTGAGCTGGACGGCAAGCTATATCAGGTCATCGACTACCAGCACATCAAGATGAAGCGCACCGCCCTGGCGCGCCTCAAGCTCCGCGACATTATGGACGGCCACACCATCGAGCAGACCTTTCAGAACACGGAGAAGTTCGTGCGCGCCCGGCTCGAATACCGTGCCATGCAGTACCTCTATAACGACGCTAACCTGTACTACTTCATGGACGAGGAGAACTTCGAGCAGACATCTCTGGACGATAGCCAGCTGGGCGATGCCATCAGCTACCTGAAGGAGGGCATGTCCCTCCAGATAGCCAGCTACAAGGATAAGCTGGTCGGGGTGGAGCTCCCCATTACCGTCGAGCTTAAGGTGACCGAGACCGGCCCCAGCTTCAAGGGGGATACCGCCAGTGCGGGCACCAAACCGGCCACGCTGGAAACCGGCCTTACCATTCAGGTGCCCATGTTTATCAGCGAAGGGGACACCGTTAAGGTTGATACCCGAAGCGGTAGCTACCTGGAGAGGGTCGGCTGAAGACCGATATCCCCGGAACCCCCCAAGGTCGGCCTGGTTAGCGACATTTGATAAACCATACCCGCCGAGGGTATAATCTGGCCGGGGAACGAAAGCGAGTTAATCCGAATTGCTGAAAGCCGACCTTCATGTCCACACCGAGTATTCGCTAGACTGTAACACCCCCCTCCCGGAAATCATAACCCGCTGCCAGGAGAGGGGGATAAACTGTCTTGCCATCTCCGACCACGGCACCATCGAGGGAGCGCTTGCCATGCAGAAGATAGCCCCCTTCAAGGTAATCGTCGCCGAGGAAATACTGACCCCCCGGGGTGAGATTATGGGCGTCTTCCTCAAGGAGGGTATCCCCAGCGGCCTGTCCGTGAGCGAGACGGTAGCCCGCATCCGGGCGCAAAACGCCCTGGTATTAATCCCGCACCCCTTCGACAGGTTCCGGCCCTCGGCCCTGGACAACGAGTCGCTGGAGGAGCTGCAGGCCCAGGGAGAGATAGACGCCATAGAGGTCTTTAACTCCAGAACCCCCCTCTACCGCTCGTCAACCAAGGCCGAGGCCTTCGCCCGGAAGCACGGCCTGCCGGGCAGCGCCGGCAGCGACGCCCATACCCCCTACGAGATAGGCAACGCCTACGTCGAGATGCCCGAATTCAGCGGGCGGGATGACTTCCTGGAGGCTTTAGCCCAGGGTGAAATCTTCGGCCACCGCACGAACCCCCTGACTCACTTTAACAGTATCTGGGCGAGACTGAAAAACAGCCTCAGATAGAAGGTACGCCTTGTATCAACTGGGTTGGTTCTCTACAGGTAGAGATAAGGCCGCCAGAGAGCTCCTTAAGGCGGTTAAGCACAGCATCGAGCTGGGCGAGGTCGAGGCTGAGATAGCCTTCGTTTACAGCAGCCGCGAGCCCGGCGAGTCGGCAGATAGCGACCGGTTTCTGGAAATGGTCAGGGGCTACGGGATTCCGCTTATCTCCTTTTCCTACCAGAGGTTCAAGGCCGAAAGAGGCGAGACCGGCGCCGGGAAAGACGCCTTACCCCGGTGGCGGGAGGAGTACGACCGCGAGGTAATGAAGCGGCTCAAGGGCTTTCACCCCGACCTGTGCGTCCTGGCCGGCTACATGCTCATCGTCGGCGGGGAGATGTGCCGGCGCTACAATATGATTAACCTGCACCCCGCCGCCCCGGGAGGGCCGGCCGGAAGCTGGCAGGAGGTAATCTGGCAGCTGATTAGAGACCGGGCCGGGGAGAGCGGGGTCATGATGCACCTGGTGACCCCGGAGCTGGATAAGGGCCCGCCGGTAACCTACGGCACCTTCTCCCTGCGCGGTGAGCCCTTCGATAGATACTGGGCGGAGGTGGCGAGGCGCCCCTGTGAAGAGATTAAGAGGGAGGGGGAGGCTAACCCCCTCTTTAAGCTGATTCGCCGGCACGAGCTGGCCCGGGAGTTCCCGCTCATCACCGCCACCCTCAGGGCATTCAGCCGGGGCGAGGTCAGCATCACCCCGGATAAGAGGGTGGTCGACTTTGAGGGGAGGCCGGTTAGCGGGTATAATCTAACCGGTGAGATAGACCAGGCGCTAAATCCAGAGGACAAGGCTAACAGGAGGTGAGGAGATAGATAACCTTATCTGTTTCGACCTGGAGGGACCGCTGTCGCCGCAGGATAACGCCTACGAGCTCATGAAGCTCTTTCCCGACGGCGACCGGGTCTTTGAGGTCATCAGCCGCTATGACGACCTGGTGACGCTAGAGGGAAGGCAGGACTACGAACCGGGAGATACCCTGGCCCTGATACTGCCCTTCCTTACGCTACACAACATCTCGGATAAGGACATCGCCGGTCTGGCCTCCACCGCCAGCTTCACCGGCGGCGCCGAAAAGCTGGTCTCCTGGCTCCAGTCCAAGGGCTGGAAGGTATTCTGCATCACCACTACCTACGAGCCATACGCCCTGCACCTCACCCAGAAGCTGGGTATCTACAGTCACCACGTAGCCTGTACCACGGTGCCCTGGAACGAGCTGCGCCTGGCAGCGGACGCAGAAGAGCTAGAGCTGGTTAAGCAGGCTGAGGCAGATATCCTGACCATGAAGCCCGACGACGATGACAGAATCAAGCAGACCCTGGACCGGTTCTTCCGGGAGAAGCTACCGGCCACCAGGCTGGGTGAAATCATAAAAGGGGTGAAGCCCATGGGCGGGCGGCGTAAGCTAGCCGCCCTGGAGCGCTTTGCCGATAAATACGGGCTAAAGCTTTCCGGCTGGGTGGTGGTGGGCGACAGTATCACCGATTTCCGCATGCTGGAGGCGGTGGAAAAGGCCGGCGGCCTGGCGATTGCCTTTAACGCCAACGAGTACGCCCTGCCCTACGCCACCATGAGCCTGGCCTCTACCTCGCTGGACAACCTCGCCGAGGTGCTCGAAGCCTGGCGCAATAACCAGCGTAAGGGCGCCGAGAAGGTGGTCAGGGGGAAGGAGCGGGGCGGCGGCTCCGAGACTCGCGGCTACTTCCACTGGCTCTCCGGGAGAGAAGACCTTAGCCAGGTTACCAGACTTCATAAGGAGATAAGGCGCCTGGTGCGGGAAGAGGCCGCCAAGCTGGGGTAAACAGCTTACTCATCTCAGACCGAGGATGATAATTACAAATACCTCTGGGAGGTGCCATGATGACCTTTAAGATAGTGATGCCACTCAACCACACCGCCGGGGACGAAGCGGAATGCCGCAAGATAGGCGGTAAGCTCTACACCATTATCTGCAACACCGAGGAGGAGCTTATTACGGCCACCAGAGATGCCGACGCCATAATGACCAGCACGGAGTGCCCCCCGCCCTTTACCCGGAAGGTAATCGGTGAACTCAGCCGGTGCCGGGTGATTCACAATATCGGTGCCGGCTATGAGAAGCTGGACGTTCCGGCCGCCACCGACCACGGCATCTGCGTCTCCTTTGCCGGAGACTACTGCGCCGAGGAGGTCGCCGAGCACACCCTGGCGCTCCTTCTCGCCTGCGCTAGAAGGGTCGTCCGCCTCGACAGAACCGTGAGGGAGGGCAACTGGGGCATGGCGGCCAAGCGGGAGATGACGGAGGTATGGTCGCCCATGTTCCGCATCAAGGGGCAGACCCTGGGTATAATCGGCTTCGGCCGGGTGGGACGACTGGTTGCGGAAAGGGCTAGAGGCCTCGGTCTTAAGATTATCGCCTTCGACCCCTATCTCACCCCGGAAGGGTTCCGGGAGCTTAAGGTGAAGCCGGTAACGCTCGACGAACTATTGAGCGAGTCCGACTTCGTCTCGGTTAACGCCGCCCTTACCGAGGAGAACCGGAACCTGCTGGGCAGGGCACAGTTCCAGAAGATGAAAAAGAGCGCCTACTTTATTAACTGCGCCCGCGCCGAGTTTACCGACGAGGAAGCCCTGTGTGCTGCCCTGGCTAACGGCGACATCGCCGGGGCCGGGCTGGACCTGGTAGCCGGAGAGGCAGTCACCCCGGACCACCCGCTGCTTAAGCTGGAGAACGTGGTGCTCACCGGCCACTCCGCCTGGTATTCGGAAACAGCCATCGCTGAGATGAAGCGCCGGGTCTACGAGAACATCGGGCGGGTTTTCCGGGGAGAGTGGCCCAAGCTGTTCGTTAACCCCGAGGTCAAGGAGAAATTCCTGGAGAGGTGGGAAAAGTCATAATCAGTCAAAGGGGCAGCCAGTGAAGAGCATCGAAGTCGTGGGGCTGGGAGCCCTCAACATCGACCGTGTCTACCGCGTGGAGCGCCTCCTCACCGACGGTGAGGCGGTCGCCGATTGGGCGGGGTCATTTCCCGGCGGCTCGGCGGCCAATACCGTCTACGGCCTGGCTCGGCTGGGCCTAAGCACCGGGTTCGCGGGCATGGTCGGCGACGACGACGAGGGCCGGACACTGATTAGCGACTTCTCTAGGGCCGGCGTCGATACCAGCCGCATCAGGGTTACTTCTCAGGCAAAGACCGGCTCGGTATTATGTCTAAGCGACCGGCTGGGCCGGCGCTCCCTCTACGTCACCCCCGGCGCCAATAATCTGCTGGCGACGGCCGATTTGGACCTGGAATACCTCAACCGGGCGGGGCTAATCCATCTTTCCTCGTTTGCCGGCGAGGAGCAGTTCGAGCTCAGCCTAAGCTTAGTGAGCTCCCTGGGCTCCTCGACCGGGCTCAGCTTTGCCCCCGGGGCGCTCTATGCCGGAAAGGGACTCAAGGCCCTCCGCCCCCTGATAGCACGGGCGCAGGTTCTCTTTACCAACCGGGACGAGATAGACCGGCTCACCGGGGAGGGGATAGTGGACGGCGCCAGAATCTGCCTGGAGCAGGGCTGTAAGGTGGTGGCCGTTACCCTGGGCCGGGGGGCCAGACTGAAGCTGGGCAAAAGCGCCTCCGGCAGGGCGGTAAGCATGGTCGGCTACGTGAGGGATGCCGAGGGCGAATACATCATCCCCGCCGGCGAAGGGGATGAGAAGTCTGATAACGATACCACCGGTGCCGGCGACGCCTTTGCCGCCGGCTTCCTCTACGGTCTGCTTAAGGGTAAGGGGCTCGACGAGTGCGGGCGTCTCGGTAACGCCGCCGCCCGCGGCTCGCTCAGTAAGCCCGGGGCAAGACAGGGGCTCCCCACCCCAGGTCAGCTTGAGCAGCGCTACCGGGAGCTATACCCGGGGGCGGACTAGCTACTTCTTATCTTTGTCCTTGGCCTTACCCTTTTCTTCCGCCGTCTTACCGATAACCTCATCGACGAGGCCGTACTCCACCGCCTGCTCCGGGGTAAGGTAGAAGTCGCGGTCGGTATCGTGGGTTACCTTTTCCTCAGTTTGCCCGGTATGCCTTATCAGGATGTTGCGCAGGAGCGCCTGAAGGCGCATGATTTCACGGGCGGCAATCTCGATATCGGCGGCCTGTCCCTGGGCGCCGCCGACCGCCTGGTGCAGGTGGATGGTGGCGTTGGGCAGGGCATAGCGCTTCCCCTTGGCTCCGGCGCAGAGCAGCACGGTGCCCATGCTGGCCGCCATGCCGACGCAGATGGTGGATACATCGGGGCGTATCAGCTGCATGGTATCGTAGATGGCTAGGCCAGCGCTGATGATACCGCCGGGACAGTTGATATAGAGGCTTATGTCCTTATCCGGGTCTTCCCGCTCCAGATAGAGAAGCTGAGCAATGACCACGTTAGCCACCTGGTCGTTAATGGGCATCCCCAGCATGACGATACGCTCTTTCAGTAAGAGCGAATAGATATCGAAGGCGCGTTCCCCCCTCGCCCCGCTCTCAATCACCATGGGAATAACACTTACTGGTTGGATATTCATTTGGCTGCCTCCTTCTGAGTTGTCTTCGGTTCTTTATCCTGGCCTCTGGCTGTCTCGACGAGACGCTGCACGGTCTTCCGCCTGACCAGAAAGTTCTTGATTGACCGGCGCGACTGTGGGTTATTCATCAGCTTGGTGAACTCTTCTCTCTTCCCCTCGGCAACGCCCCCGGCCATGTCCTTAATCTCGCTATCTATCTCGGCGTCGCTGACCTCAACCTGCTCCTTCTGCGCCACCTCATCCAGCACCAGCGAGCGCACCACCCGCTGCCTGGCCGGAGGGCGCAGCTCCTCCTTTAGCTCCTCCTCGGTCTTGTTGACGCTGGCCAGATAGTCCTCCAGGCCCTGACCGCTCTCCCGCCAGTGCCTCAGCCGCTGGTCGAAGAGGCGGTCGGTCTCCACCTCCACCAGGAGGGGCGGGTACTCCACCTCCGCCAGGCCGACCACGGCCGTAATAACCTGCTCCTCGAAGTCCAGTCTGGCCCTCTCCTCGGCCCTGAGCTTCAGGTTATCGGCGACCTCTTGGCGCAGGGAGGCCAGGGTCTCGAACTTGGGGTCAACCCCCCGGGCGAAATCGTCATCGAGCTCGGGAAGCCGCTCCTGCTTCACCTCACTGAGGGCTACCCTGAAGTGAACCTCCTTACCGGCCAGCTCCTTATCCGGGTAGTCCGCCGGAACCTGGAGGCTGAACTCCTTAGCATCGTCCCGCTTCATGCCCACCAGCTGCTCGGCAAAACCGGGCAGCGGGGCGGGGTAATCCTTAAGAACCTGGTACTGAGCCCCCTTCTGGTTGATGAAGGGCTTTCCCTCAACGTTACTCTCGACATCGAAAATCCCCAGGTCATCGAAGCCGACCTCGCGCTCCACCGGCTCCCAGCTGGCCTGCTGGTGACGCAACCGGTCGATTACCGAGTCCACCTCACCCTTGGTGGAGGCGGCCGGCGGCGGGGTCAGTCTCAGGCTCAGGTAGTCACCGAGCTTGACGGTGGGCGGCAGGGGCACGGTAGCCTTGAATACCAGGGGCTCGGTCTGGGTTATCTCGATGTCGGGGCGGGCGAAGGCCTCAATCTCCTGCTCCTTGAGGGCATCTTCGTAGGCCCGGGGAATCAGGGTATTCAGGGCGTCTTCCAGGAGGCTTTCCCGACCGATATGGCGCTCCAGCATGACCCGCGGCGCCTTCCCCTTGCGGAAGCCGGGCACGTTGGTCTTCTTGACCAGGCGCCGGTAGGCCTCCTCCAGAGACTCTTCCACCTCCGCCGTCTCCATCTCGACGGTAAGAAACGCCTGGCTATCTTCTATCTTGTCCTTAGTTACCTTCACTCTTCCTCCCTGAGACGCAGGTGTAGTTCCCTGAGCTGCGCCTCGCTGACCGGAGACGGCGCCCCGAAGGTCAAATCGATAGCCTCCTGCGTCTTGGGGAAGGCAATGACCTCCCGGATGGTCGTCTCCCGGGCGAGCAGCATCACCAGGCGGTCGATACCGACGGCGATACCTCCGTGGGGTGGGGCACCGTAATCAAAGGCCTCCAGCATGTGTCCAAAAAGCTCGTAAATCTCGTCGTCGCGGTAGCCCATCAGGCTGAATACCTTCCTCTGGAGGTCGCTTGAGTGAATCCGGATGCTGCCGCCGCCAATCTCGTAGCCGTTACAGACGATATCATAGTGGCGGCCCCTCACCTTCCCCGGGGCCGTATCCAAGAGGGGGATGTCCTCGCCTAAAGGCGCCGTAAAGGGGTGGTGCTCCGCCTCCCAGCGCCCCGATTTCTCGTTCCACCCCAAAAGGGGGAAACCGGTGATAAAGGTAAAGCTGAGTAGCTCGGGGTCGGCCAGCCCCAGCCGCAGCCCCACTTCCTGCCTCAGCGCCCCCAGGGCGCCACTGACTACCCGGGGACGGCCGGCAATGATGAGGAGCAGGTCTCCCGGCCCGGCTCCCAGACGGCGGGCTATATCCCTAACCTGCTCCAGGGTGAGGAACTTGGCGGCTACCGACTTTACATCCTTCATATCCAGGGCGCTCAGGCCGGCCGCCCCGGCGTCAAGGGAGATGGTTACCACCCCCCCAGCCCCGAGACCCCTGACCAGTCTGTTCAGTTCGTCGAGCTGTCCCCGCGTGTAGCCGGCACAGCCGGGGGCCGCGATGCCCTTTACCCTGCCCCCTTCGGCGACGGCCGACTGAAAGATGCTAAACTCGGAGCCGGCGGCGATATCGGTCAGGTCCTTTATCTCCAGGCCGAAGCGCATATCGGGCTTGTCGCTGCCGTAGCGCTCCATCGCCTCGGCGTAGCTCAGACGGGGGAAGGGCTTTATTAAGCGCATATCGGGCTTGGTCGCCTCCACCAGGGCAGTAAAGAGCTCCTCGACGAGGCTGAGGACGTCATCCTCCTGGACAAAGCTCATCTCCAGGTCGAGCTGGGTGAACTCGGGCTGGCGGTCGGCGCGGGTGTCCTCGTCGCGGAAGCAGCGGGCTATCTGGAAGTACCTCTCCAGGCCGGCTACCATGAGCAGCTGCTTGAGCTGCTGCGGCGACTGCGGCAGGGCGTAAAACCTGCCGGCATGAAGCCGGCTGGGCACCAGGTAGTCCCGGGCCCCCTCGGGGGTGCTCTTGATTAAGATGGGCGTCTCCACCTCGACAAAGCCCCGCCCGTCCAGAAAGTCGCGGATGAACTTTATCACCCGGTGACGGAGCACGAGGTTCCCCCTCATCCGCGGCCGGCGCAGGTCGAGATAGCGGTACCGGAGGCGGAGGCCCTCCTCCACCTCGGTCTCTTCGTTGATATAAAAGGGCGGCGTCTTCGACGGGCCGAGGAGCTCAGCGCTCCGGGCGACAACCTCAATCTCGCCGCTGGGCAGCTTGGGGTTCTCGGTCCCCTTAGGACGAGGGGTAACCTCGCCTTTAACCCGAACGACATACTCGCTGCGTAGCTCGCTACCGACTCGATGACACGGCCCGGATACCTCGGGGTTAAAGACCACCTGAACGATACCCTCCCGGTCACGCAGGTCGATGAATATCAGCCCGCCGTGGTCGCGGCGCCGGTCTACCCAGCCCGCCAGCACCACCTCAGCGCCGATATGCTTCTTGTTGAGCTCACCGCAGCTATGACTCTTTAACAAAACTGAACCTGCCCGGGGAACGTTTTTCTAGCTGATTATAGCCCATAAGGGAGGGGCTCGTCTATAAGAGCGAGACGTAAAAGCAACGGGCTCCGATATTAACTCGGAGCCCGGTTTCGGGCTGGTGGAGACGGGGGAGAGTTGAACTCCCCGTCCAAGAAAGGCTACCCGGGATATACTACAAGCTTAGTCGGCTCTTTTTTCTCACCCGACCAGCCTCTGCCGACCGAGTCTAGCCAGGCCAGCCGAAAAATCTTTCGCCACCCTTATCGGCGTCGGGGCGACGGCACCTCAACATTTCGGCACCCAATCCTAACCCGTTGAGGCGGGGTCAGGCTGGATGTGCGAGCCTATTTAATTAGGCCGCAAGTGCGAATTCAGGTTCGCCAGTTATCTTCTGCCACTTGTTTAATGAGGGTAGCGGCACCTCAGCTTGCAATCCGGCAGCATACCTTCCCTGTCGAAC
>CAZXVG010000026.1:0-10221 GCA_964644205.1 uncultured Dehalococcoidales bacterium
CCTGCCTTGGCTAGATAGGGGTTGACAGGGGCGTTATATCGGTAGTAATATATCAACCGGTTTATCGCCATAGAGGTCGCTGGCGGTTTGAGTAAAGTGGATGTGCCGAAGTTTAAGGTGGGGAAGCCGCACCGTTTTTCCCGCCACCCGGAGTCGGGTTACGCGATAAAGGGCCGGGTGTGGCTGGAGAAGGACGGCGAGCTGTACCTAGGCGGTGGTAGGGTTATTCTGCTGGAGCGTGTCGATGAGCTCGGCTCGGTGGCCGCGGCGGCCCGGTCAATGCACCTTGGTTATCGTAATGCCTGGCTCTGGATAGAAGCGGCCAACCGCCTGGCGCCGTCTCCCCTGGTCGAGAAGACCAAGGGTGGGGCCGGGGGGGGGCATACCCGCCTTACCGAAGAAGGGCGGAAGGTCATCAGGCAGTACCGGGAGCTAAGGGCCAGGTTCCACGAGTTTTTGCAGTTGGAGGGGTGAAAATTTTTTGGCAAGCGGTATATTGCTTACGATATAACCGCACTCAGCAGTTATTACACCGGGTTTCCGTTCGGGAAGTCGGTAAGGTGAATAATAAAGTAAGGATGACTTTTAAAAAGAGGGAAAACTAGTGAAAAAGAGGCTGCTGGTGCTTCTTGCGGGGCTGCTGATTCTGCTACCGGCGGGCGGCTGTGCGCAGAAGGGGGCGGCATCCATCGGGATGGCGGTGGAGTTTATGGACCATGCAGCCAGCGCCTATATCAGTCAGGATCAGGGGTGGTATCAGGATGAGGGGTTAAATCTGTCTTCGTACCAGAGCTATGCCACCGGCATGGCGCTGGCTGTGGCCTTGGCCCGTGACGATATTCAGGTCGCCTATCTCTGTCTCGTACCGGCGATAAATGTCTACGCCAACGCCGGCGTGCCCATAAAGATAGTGGCCGGCACGCATAAGTATGGCTACGGCCTGGTGGTTGACCCGACCAAGATTCAGACGGTCGAGGATCTGGAGCAGGAAGGTATTCGCCTGGGGTGTGTCCGGGAGGGTGGGGCGGTTGACGTGCTCATGCATAAGGCGATAGATAAATACGGCCTTGACGAGGCCAAGATACTGGCTAACGTTCAGCGGATGAACCCGCAGAAGCTGGCCCTGGCGGTTAAGATGGGGCAGCTTGATGCCGCCTTCATGCCGGAGCAGTGGGCGACCATGGCCGAGGAAAGCGGCTTTGAGATGATGCTCTTGAGCCAGGATATCTGGCCCGGCATGGAAGGCAGCGTGCTGGTGGTGAAGCAGGAGCTTCTGGACAGTCACCCGGAGGTTGTGGAGAAGCTGGTAAAGGTAACCCAAAGAGCAACCGACTGGTGTAATGAGAACCCTGATGAAGCTGCGGTGATTATGGCGCGGCAGTTGGGCGGGGTCGGCAGCGACCTTCAGCCGGCTGAGGTGACTGACGTGGTTAGCCAGCTGGAAATCACCCCTCAGGTATTGCTGCGGTCTATGGAGAGGCTGGACTACACCACCGATATTGAGCCTAGCATGGTTCAAGAGACCATAGATTATCTGGTCGAGCTGGGTTACATAAAACAGAGTTTCGACGCCGCTGAAATCCTGGATTTAAGGTATCTTCAGTGAACAGGCTCAGCCGGATTAAACCGGGCTGGGGGCTACTGCCCATCGCTATCTTCCTGGCGGTGTGGGAGATAGTTGCCCGGCTTAATCTGGCTCCGGGCGGGCTGCTTTTTCCGCCCTTCTCGGCGGTGGTGGTGGAGTTCTATCACCTCACCGTTAACGGGGTGCTGGGCGAGAACTTCCTCAGCAGCTTGAGCCGGGTGCTCATCGGCTTCACAACCGGCTCTCTGGCCGGTATCGGCATGGGGATTCTGATGGGCTGGAGGGAGATAGCGAATAAGGCGCTTAACCCCATACTCAGCCTGCTCTATCCCATCCCCGCCCTCGGCTGGCTGCCGCTTTTAATGCTGTGGCTCGGGGTCAGCGAGGCCCTGCCCATCACCATAATATTTATCTGCAGCTTCTTCCCCGTGCTGTATAACACCATCACCGGGGTCAAGAACGTAGACCAGGGCTACGTGAAGACGGCGCGGGCGCTGGGGGCTTCGGACCGGCGGATTCTGAGAACGGTGGTTATCCCCCTGGCCCTGCCCAACATCTTCATCGGGCTCAGACTTGAGGCGGGCATGGCCTGGCGGGTGGTAATCGCCGCCGAGATGGTGGCCATCCCCACCGGCATCGGCGCCCTGATGATGAAGGCCGAGAGCCTGATTCGTATCGATATTATCATCGTTTGCTTGATAGTATTAGCGGTGATGTGCCTCTCCTTCGAGAGGTTCTTCGCCCATATGGAAGAAAGACTGACCAGGCAGTGGAGGTAACGTGCCGTCCATCGAGTTTCGCAACATCTGCCAGTACATCTGCCATAATGTGAACCTTACCATACCGGATAGGGAGCTATTGGTGCTCCTGGGGCATAACGGCGCCGGGAAGACCACCCTGCTTAATATCGTGGCCGGTTTTATCGATTACCGCGGCTCGGTGCTCCTTGACGGCGCGCCCATAGACAAGGTTCCAGCCAACAAGCGGGGTGTCGGCTACCTGTCTCAGAATCTGGACCTGTTCCCTCACCTCACCGTTGCCGATAACGTGGCCTACGGCCTCAGGGCGGCAAAACGGCATACGGAGCCGGAGGTGGCCGCTCGCGTGAACGAGCTCCTGGATATGGTGCGCATAAGCCATTTAGCGGGCCGCTACCCCAGAAGTTTAAGCGGCGGCGAAAAGCAGCGGGCGGCCCTGGCCCGGGCCATCGCTCCCTCGCCCCGGGTGCTGCTCCTCGATGAGCCGCTAAGCGGGCTGGATATCCAGACCTCAAAGTACCTCAGGGTCGAGCTCCGGCGGATTCAGCAAAGGCTCGGCATTACCACCATGTACGTTACCCACGACCTTGTCGAGGCCGAGGAGATGGCCGACCGGATTGCGGTTATCGATAAGGGCCGTATCGAGCAGACGGGCCGGCCGGAAGAGGTCTTCTTCTACCCTGCAAGCAGCACGGTCTCCGATTTCGTGGGCACGCCGAACATTCTGGACTGTAGCTACTGCCGCAATTTGGGTAACGGGATTAGTGAGGTGGGCTGCGGCGGCCTTCCCATTATCGTACCCCACGAGGGTAACTCGGTTAAGCGGATTGCCCTCTTCCCCAGAGACATCTATGTCTCCCATACCCCGCCCCCCGGTCCAGGGGTGAACCGCTTCACGGGTCGCATCACCTCCATCAGGGACATCAGAGAGGTGATACGCCTGCATGTCGAAGCGGGCAAAAACGGACTGGTAGCCGAGGTGCCCCACCACATATTTGAGGACATGGACTTGGCCGTGGGCAGCAAGGTTCACCTGATACTAAAGCTGAGAAGGATAAGGGTTTATGAAGGCAGAGATTTATGATACCCTCAGAGAGGGGTTCGTCAGGCTTATTAAGAAAAACGGCCTGGAGGGGGATGAGATTGCCATCCGGGCGGCGCCGCTTTCCGCCGAGGAGGCTATCGGGAGACCTGAGGACCGGGATTACCCGCTGATAACGGGGCGGGAGCGCCTCATGCAGGCCCAGTTCCGCGGCTGCCGCGGGCAGGCGTTCACCGATATGTATGCTAACTACGACGGCTGCCTTTGGGACGTCGTCAGCATGGAGCTTAAGGATAATTTCCGGCGAGCCGTCTTCATCTCAAGCCTGAACGCCGTGATGCGCTATCTGGGGCGGGCCGCCGGGACGGTGCACTGTAAGGACGAGGAACCCCGCCGGTGTGCTTCCGAGCTTGCCGGCTACATCGAGAAGACCTACGGCCGTCCCCGGATAGCCTTTATCGGCTTTCAGCCGCGGATGATTGAGGCGCTGTCGCCGAGGTTCGAGATGAGGGTAACCGACCTGGATAAGAAGAACATCGGCACCGAGAAGTTCGGGGTCAAGGTCTACGGCCTGGAGAAGACGGAAGAGCACCTTAAGTGGGGCGACATCGCCCTGGTAACCGGCACCACGGTAGTAAACGCCACCATCGGGCCGATAATGGAGATGGCAGGGGATAAAGAGGTTATCTTCTACGGCACCACCATCGCCGGGGCAGCGGAGATAGCGGGCTTAGGGCGGTTTTGCCACTGCGGACACTAGGAGGTCAGGATGAAAATCCTTGATGATTTAATCGCTACCCTGGGTGACAGCAGCCTGGTTCGTGAGGTGCACTCCGGCGCCTTCTGGACAGCGGTCTTAAGCAAGAACTGCGGGCTTTCCTCCACCTTCCGGGGCGACCACCCCAGTCACGGGATGGTGCGGGATGCGGGGGAGCTGCGGGGGAAACCGGCCTTGGAGCTCGCCGGGTACGCCCGGTCCGATAACCTCCTTGAGGCGTCTATCGGCATGGCGACCGTGAACTCGCTGCTCAGCGTCGACCAGAGCCGGTGCCTTACCGAAAACGCCCTGGACATCCTCATAGCCAAGGGACAAGGGAAGAAGGTGGCCGTGGTGGGCCACTTCCCCTGGATTCCGAAACTAAGGGACGCCGTCGAAGAGCTCTGGGTTCTGGAGCAGAGGCCCCAGGACGGAGACCTGCCCGCCCAGGCAGCGGAGCGGGTTCTGCCCCAGGCCGACGTGGTGGCCATTACCGGGACGTCCTTCATAAATCACACCCTGGAGAGACTGCTCGAGCTGAGCCGGGGCAGCTTCACCGTCCTGGTGGGACCGACCAGCCCCCTGTCCCCACTCCTCTTCGACTGGGGGATAGATGTTATCAGCGGCACGATAGTGGACGACCCGGAGGCAGCCATCCGTTCCGTAAGCGAGGGCGCCATCTTCCGGCAGGTGAAGGGGGTAAGGCTGGTCAATATGGTGAAGGAAAGACGGAAATGAAGCCTAAAGACCTGGTGGTCCTCATAAAGGGCGGCGGCGAGGTGGCCAGCGGGGTAGCACACCGCTTGTTCCAGGCGCACTTCCGGGTCTGTCTTACGGAGGTAGCCCGCCCCCAGGCGGTGAGCCGGGGGGTTACCTTTTCCGAGGCGGTGTACGACAAGGAGAAAGAGATTGAGGGGGTAACCGGCGTCCTGGTCGATTCCCTCTCCGGGATACGCGCAGCCTGGGTAGGTAACCGGGTGCCGATTATCGTTGACCCGGAGGCAAAGATAAAGGACGCCCTCAAGCCCGATGTCTTCGTCGATGCCGTCATGGCCAAGAAGAACCTGGGGACGAAGATAACAGACGCCCCGCTAGTTATCGGGCTCGGGCCCGGTTTCCGGGTGGGCCGCGACGTACACATGGTGGTCGAGACCAATAACACGGAGCAACTGGGACGGGTAATCATCGACGGGGAGGCCGAGGCCAACACCGGCATCCCCATCGCCGTTGGTGGGCTGACCTCGGAGCGGGTGATACACTCGGAGGAGAGCGGCCTCTTCCAGGCGCTCTCCAGGATGGGCGATACGGTCAAGGCCGGTGAGGTGGTCGGCTCCGTCGAGGGGCGTGAGGTCAGGGCCCCGCTCGGCGGCGTGGTGCGGGCCCTTATCCGGGACGGGGCTCCGGTAGAAGTCGGCACCAAGCTATTAGAGATAGACCACACAGCCGGTGAGGACGTCTGCTACCGTATCCGGGCTCGGGTACGGGCGATATCCGGCGGGGTGCTCGAGGCGATAATGAGGCGGTTTAACGCTTAGCTATGAAGCTAACGGAAGCTTTAGGTATTCGGCCCGGCGAGGTGGTAAGCCTGGTGGGGGGCGGGGGCAAGACCAGCATCATGTTCGCCCTGGCCGGGGAGCTGGCCGCGGCGGGCGGTAGCGTGGTCACCACCACCACCACCAAGATATTCGAGCCGCTGCCCGCCGAGACCCCGCTGGTCATGGTGGCAAAGGACGAGGCGGAGCTATTAAGCCGCTGCCTGGAGAGTCTGCCCCGCTATCGTCATATCACCCTGGCCACGGAGCGGCTGGCTTCGGGGAAGCTGGCCGGCATCAGCCCCGGGCTGGTAGAGAGGCTGGCCGGGATAGCGGCGGTATCTCAGGTTATCGTAGAGGCGGACGGGGCGGCCCGGCGCCCGCTCAAGGCACCCAATGACACCGAGCCGGTAATCCCGGGAAATATTACCCTGGTGGTCGCGGTGGTGGGTGTTGATGCGGTGGGTAGCCCCTTAGATGAGGAAAATGTCTTTAGAGCCGGGATTGCCGCTAGATTACTGGGACTATCGCCCGGTAGTGCACTTACGCCGGCGGCTATCGCCACACTAATAACTCACCGGCAAGGCATAACCAAAGGGAGCCCGCAAAATGCCCGCATTATCCCCTTTATCAACAAGGTGGACCGGGATAGAGGGCTTGAGCGGGGGCGGGAGCTAGCGCGGGAGATTATGGCGGCGGGGCACCCCGCTATCAAGTATGTATTATTAGGCCAGGCCCGCTCGGCGGAGCCGGTGGTGGAAACTGTCTCGTAAGGAGGGCCGGGATGACGGATGCCGATATCTATAAGGAGATAATCAGAATCAGGGAGGCAGATGAAGAGGCGGCGCTGGTTACCATAGTCTCGACCGCCGGTTCCACGCCGCGTGAAGAAGGCGCCAAGATGCTGGTCAGGGCCGACGGGGGTATCCTCGGTTCTATCGGCGGCGGCGGTCTGGAGGCCCGGGTATGCGAACTGGCCGCCAAGGTCATGAGGAAGGGTAAGCCGGAAAGGTTTAAGCTCAGCCTTACCGAGGAGGAGGGCAGGGGGATGGGCATGATTTGCGGCGGGGATATGGAGGTCTTTATCGAGCCGGTGCTCTCGCCGCCGACCCTGTATCTCTTCGGGGGCGGTCACATGTCGCTCCCGGTGGCCAAAATCGCCAGGCTCTTAAACCTCCGGGTTACGGTGGTCGATGACCGTGAGGAGTTCGCTAACCGAAAGCGGTTCCCGGAGGCGGATACCATCATCGTCCAGGACTTCGATAAGGTCTTCCCCGGACTGGATATCAAGCAAAAGGACTTTATCGTGGTTATCACCCGCGAGCACCGCTACGACCAGGTGGTGCTGGAGCAGGCCCTAAGCACCCCGGCGGGGTATATCGGCATGCTGGGCAGCAAGACCAAGAACCAGGCCGTGTTCTCCAACCTGCTGGCTAAGGGGATACCCCAGAAACAGCTGGATAGGGTCCATGCTCCCATCGGCCTCAGGATAGGCGCCGAGACCCCGGAGGAAATCGCCGTGAGCATCCTGGCCGAGATTATCCAGGTGAGGCGGGCCGGCCCCTGATTCATCCCCGTTTACTCAACCGGAAAGGGTAAGCCCCGGAAGGGGAGTGGCCATGGCCCTTTCCAGGGCTTATCGCTTGTTATGGTTAACCGATTGCTATTTCTTGGCCTTAAGTGCCGCCTTTACCTTCTTCTGGGTGGCCGGCAGGTGGCACATCCAGACGCCGCAGGCATCCTGGATGGCGTTACAGACCGCCGGGGCGGTGGAGACCATGGTGGTCTCGCCGACGCCGGTGGCGCCCAGAGGCCCATCTTCACGAATTGTCTCCTGGATGATGGGCACCATCTCGAAGGTATCGCCAATCTTAGGGAACTTGAACTTGATATAGTCGGTGGTCTTACCGTGGATGTACTCCTCCCGAAGGGCGTAGCCGGCGCCCTGGTCCATACCGCCTTCGAGCTGTCCCTCCGCAGCCTGCGGGTTGATGACCGGGCCCATGTCCACCGCCGAGGTTATCCGGAGTACCCGGGTGGCGCCGGTCTTGGTGTTCACCTCCACCTCGGCCAGCTGGATGTTATGGCACTCGGAGAAAAAGGTAGTAAGGCCGTGCCCCGTCTTCGGGTCGAGCACGTTCTTGCCCGGCATTTGCTTGACAATCCGGTACCGGGTGGGCTTCCCCGCCTTCTTCAGGCCGGCGTAGGTTCTGGAGCCGGCCTCCTCCATGGCCTTCTTGAGCTGCTCGCAGGCGGTGACTAGGGCACCGCCGGACATCCAGGTCTGCCGGCTTCCCGCCGAGGGGCCGTTTTCCCAGGTCTTGTCGGTGTCCCGGGTGTAAAGTCGGACCTTGTCCAGCGGCAAGTCCAGCACGTGGGCGGCAATCTGGGAGAGCATGGAGTCATTACCCTCGCCGGGGTCGGCGACCGCAGCGTAAACGGTAACCCCGTCATCGGGGTCAAGCTCCACGGCTACTATACTCTGATCTCCGCCCCAGGCAATGCCGAAGGCACAGACGCCGATGCCTACCCCTCGCCGCACCGAATTGCCATTCTTGTTAAACTCCGCGGCCTCCTTGCGGGCTCTTTCGTAGGCTGGCTTGATGGCGTCACAGAGCTCGGGGAAGGGCCACTCCTTGACCACCATACCGGTGGCCTTGGTCTGCCCCGGCTTAAGGGAGTTCATCTTGCGGAACTCCAGGGGGTCGATGCCGAGCTTCTCCGCCAGCATGTTCATGGCCATTTCCAGCGCATAGATGGTCTGGGGCGGGCCGGCTCCCCGGGCGGCGCCGCCGGGGGAGTTATTGGTGTAGACCGTGCGTCCCAGGGACTTGACGTTGGGGATATTGTAGGCGTTTGATAGCATCCTGGTGGAACGGCCCATTATTTCGTCGCCAAGCAGCGCGTAGGCCCCTTTATCGACTTCAAAGTCGCAGAAGAGGGCTGTCAGGTGCCCTGAGCTATCGGCGGCCAGCTTTATCCTGATGCTGTTGTAGGCGTGTCGCTTGTTGGTCATAATCATCGACTCCGCTATGGTGGGGGTGTAGCGGACGGGGCGCTTGAAGTGCATGGCGGCCGCCGCCGTGACGGCTTCAGTGATGACGGACATCTTGATGCCGAACTGCCCGCCGGCGAAGGCTTCCTGGTAGCGGACTTTAGCCCCCACCGCCTCGGCGACCTGGGCGCCGTGGGTGTGTATCAGAATGCTCCGGCCGATAACCACCACCCTGGCGTCCTCCCCTTCGCCCTCGAGATAGGCGATGCTCGACTCCGGCTCCAGCGGCGCCTGGTGGTTCGTCTGCGTGGAGAACTCGGCCTCGATTACCGCCTCTGCCTCGGCTAGCGCCTTTTCGGCATCCCCCTTGATAAGGGGCTGCGAATAGCAGAGGTTAGGCGAGTGGGGGTGAATCTGGTAAGCATCGGGGGCGAGCGCTTCTTCCACGGTCATCATGACCGGCAGCGGCTGGTAGGTAACCTTGACCGCCCTGGCCGCCGCCCGGGCCTGTTCCCTGGTCTCGGCGGCTATAGCGACGATTGGGTCCCCCAGGGTTCTTACACGGTCCTCGCAGAGAACGGGCTGGTCCGGGGCTGCAAACTTGATGCGGTTGGTCCCCTTGACGTCCTTGGCGGTCATGATGCCGACCACGCCGGGCATCTTCTCGGCCGCCGAGGTGTCCACGGACTTAATCAGGGCGTGGAACTCGGTGCTGAGCACCACGGCCAGCTCCACCGAGCCCTCGATTTTAATGTCGTCGGTAAACTTAGCCAGACCGCAGGCCTTAAGCATGGACCAGGGTCGGGGGTGGGATACCCCAATCATCCCCTTGCCCAGGCTACTGCGCACCTCGTCCGGGGTCGTCTCTTTGCGCAGGAACTGGCCAGCCAGTATCACGGCATCGATAATCTTCTTGTAGCCCGTGCAGCGGCACATATTCTTGGCCAGGGCCTTTTTGATTTCTTCGACGCTGGGGTTGTGGTTCCGGTCGAGCAGGGCCTTGGTGGCCATTATCATACCCGGTATGCAGAAGCCGCACTGGACGGCGCCCGCCAATACGAAGGCCTCTTGGATCAGGTGGGGGTTATCGGGGGTGCCCAGGCCTTCTACCGTGATGACATCGGCGCCCTCAAGGTCAACGACCTTCTTGAGGCAGGAGAGCACCGTCTTCCCGTTAACGATTACCGTACAGGCGCCGCACTGGCCCTTCCGGTCGCAAGATTGTTTGGTCCCGATGAGGTCCAGGTCCTCGCGTAAGAGGTCAAGAAGAACCTTATCCGGCTCGACCATGACTTCGCGTTTGATACCGTTGATTGTTAGGCTTACCTTCTGCATAAGCTTGACCTCCTTAGATAGTTCGTTGCTGCATCGACCGGTATGCCGAATACCGACCGGATGCTACTAATTCACCCGGGAGTTTCTGTATCAGATTGGCACCTCCTTTCCATCCCCGTATCTTTTTGGCAGCAGAGGGCAGGTCTTCCCAACGATTTCATGACGATATCTTAGTAAGTATATAAAAGCAGGCTTGGGAAATAGATAGAGAAATAAC
>CAZXVG010000026.1:10231-11407 GCA_964644205.1 uncultured Dehalococcoidales bacterium
AGGTAAGATATTTAAGGGGTATTACGGAATCTGTCTACTCGTCGCGCCCTCGTGCGGCTGCTCTGGTAAGCAGGGGAGTGTCCCTCCCCCATGTCGTGAGGGAGCTCCAAGCGACTAACTAACAAAAAAGGCGCTCTCCTTACGGAAAAACGCCATACCGATACCCCTATCTTTCACTCGCTCTCCTTTCCAAACACGGGAGGCGCCGGCGTTTCCACCTGTGCACCCTCTGCTCCGATTTCTCGGGGCACCGGCCAAACATCCCTGCATTTCTGTTTAGGACGCCTGGCTCGGAAAGCCATGCTTCTATTTAGTTGGTAACAAAATACCACAGGGGCGGCTCTCCCGTCAAGGGGACTTCTGAAGGAGGCCCCCAACCAGTCCTGGGACTAACATTATGCTGGGCTAGTTTTTGGGGTAGACAGCTTGGGCCGAAGTAAAAGAAACATTCCCCGACACCAAGTTTGTTCGGGAGTGAACCTAAGACGGCTACTCAAATTGGGGGGGAGACTCGACTTCGCTAGGCGTGCTGGCGTCCCTGGAGGGATTCGAACCCACGACCCGCTGCTTAGAAGGCAGCCGCTCTATCCACTGAGCTACAGGGACACTCGCCGCTACTAAAATGTAGCACGAGCCGCTTTAGAGGTCAAGAAGCGCTGGCGGCCAGGGTGCAGATAGCGGTCACGATGCCCCCGGCGATGCATACCCCGGTCAGGATACACAGCATGGCGTGCTTGAAGTCGATATCGGAGATAGTGGCCACCAGCGAGCCGGTCCAGGCGCCGGTCACCGGAAGCGGTATGGCCACGAGCAGCACCAGCCCGAGCTTTTTATACCTCTCCACTAGCTGACCCCGGCGGCGGGTCACCTCGCTAAGCCAGTTGAATCCCCTTTTCAGGATGCCTATCTTGCTCAGACGCCGGGAGATAGTCCCGAAGAAGAGCAGGAGCAGGGGGACCGGGATGAGGTTGCCGATGATAGCCAGTAGCAGGGCTTGCTGCCAGGGGAGGTTAAACACGTTGATGGCTATGGGTAGCGCCCCCCGGAGTTCGAATATCGGCAGCGTCGAGATGGCGACGATGACCAGCTCCCGGGGGAGTCCCAGGCTGGAGACTGTGTCGAAAACATGAGAAAAGGCCACCTTTCTCTCCGCTTCGCCCCGAACCCGTTGGGTAC
>CAZXVG010000027.1:0-11361 GCA_964644205.1 uncultured Dehalococcoidales bacterium
CAGGTACTGCTTGGCATTCTCCCTGCCTTGCCCCAGACGAATATCACCATAGGAGAAAAAGGCGCCTGCCTTCTTGACCAGTCCCAACTCAACACCGAGGTCAATCAGATTTCCTTCCCGGCTTATGCCGTGGCCAAACATGATATCAAACTCGGCACTTCGAAACGGGGGAGCTACCTTGTTCTTGACTACCCTCGCCTTAACGTGGCTGCCTACCGCCTCCGTACCCTCCTTGATGGTCTCGGTACGCCTCAGGTCGATTCTGATCGAGCTGTAGAACTTCAAGGCTCTACCGCCCGGCGTTACCTCTGGATTGCCGAAGACGATACCAACCTTCTCCCTCAACTGATTGATGAAGAGCACCGCTGTCTTTGACTTACCGATTGCCCCGGCCAGCTTCCTCAGCGCCTGTGACATCAGGCGCGCCTGCAAGCCAACGTGGCTGTCTCCCATCTCGCCCTCGATTTCCGCCCGGGGCACCAGGGCAGCCACACTATCAACCACAATCACCTCAACCGCCCCGCTCCTGACCAGCGCCTCAGCAATCTCAAGGGCCTCCTCACCAGTATCAGGCTGAGAGATCAAGAGGTCGTTAACATTGATACCGCAGTTGGCGGCATAGGTGGGGTCCAGGGCATGCTCGACATCAATGTAAGCCGCCACACCCCCCGACTTCTGGGCTTCCGCAATAACATGCTGCGCCAGGGTAGTCTTCCCCGATGCTTCAGGACCAAATATCTCGGTGATGCGTCCCCTGGGGATGCCCCCCACACCCAAGGCAAGGTCCAGTGCCAGCGAGCCAGTGGAAATCGCTTCAACCGGCGGTGCCGTGGCGCCCCCCAGCTTCATCACCGAGCCCTTACCATACCGCCGCTCAATCTGGCTGATAGCCAGTTCCAGCGCCTTCTCCTTCTCTGTGGTCATCTTTCGCCTCAGCTAAATGATAACACACCCTAGGTATCAAGACAAGATGCTTGCGGATGGCGACCGGCCCCGTCTCCAGCTCAGCAGCGGTCGGGGCGCCAGTCATGTTCGCTGTAGAAGGCGGTGCCAAAGAAGCCGGGGCCCAGATGAGTCCCCAGCACCGGGCCGAGTTCAACGAAATCCAGCTCGGCACAATTGAAGGTGGCCCTAACCCTCTCGCCCAGCGCCCGGGCCGACTCAAGAGCATTGGTCTGCGCCACCCCGACGTGAATGGAGATTCCGGGTCTTATGCGGCTTTTCATAATCTCCAGAATAGCCTCTATCGCCTGAGAGCTGGTCCTCAACCTACCCAGAACCTTGACCTCCCCGTTCCTGAAGTCCAGGAGGGGCTTAATCCGGAGCAGGGTGCCCAGCAAGGCCTTGGCCCCGCCGATACGCCCCCCACGCCACAGGTACTCCAGGGTGTTAAGCATGCCCACGGTGTTCAGGCTGCTATTCAGCCTCTCGATAGACGCCTTGAGCTCGGGCAGGCTCTGTCCCCTCTCCGCAGCCTGAGCCGCCGGGATAATCAGCATACGCAGCGCCACGGAGAGGCAGTCGATAACCTCAATCTGGGCCTGGGGCAACTCTTGCCGGGCCGCCAGCGCCGAATTAACCGTCCCGCTCAGCTTGCTGGAGATATGAAGGGAGAGAATGGGGTGGCCCTGCTCCGCGAGCTCGCCATACACCTTGGTGAAGTCGCTGACTGCCGGCTGCGAGGTAGTCGGCATCGGGGCCCGGGCCGCCAGCCGGCGGTAGAAATCATCACTGGTAATATCTACCCCCTCGGTGTAGATTTCCGTCCCGAAGATGACCTTGAGCGGCACCACGCAGACGCCGTAGCGGCTAATCTCCTCGGCGGAAAGGCAAGCCGTGCTGTCGGTGACAATCTTAACCCTGCTGGCGACCACTCCCCAATTCCCCCCCTTACTAAACGTCCGGAACCGGAGGCGGCAGACGCTTATGGGTACTCACCGCCGACCCGGCCTCGAGGTTCTTTTTCAAATCGCCCGAAGCCTCGCCCGTAAGCAGATAGCGGTCAAGCTCCTCATAGCTAAACCCCAGCTCCTCTTCGTCGGTCTGTCCCGGCCAGAGACCGGCCGAGGGCGGCTTATCGATAATCGGCTGCGGGACATCCAGGAAGCGGGCCAGCTCCCTGACCTGCCCCTTTACCAGACCGCCCAGCGGCATGATATCCACCCCGCCGTCCCCGTACTTGGTGAAGTAGCCGGTAGCCAGCTCGCTCCGGTTACTGGAGCCGACCACGAGATAGCCGAGCCGATTGGCAAAGTAATACAGGGCAAGCATCCGCAGCCTGACCTTGAGGTTAGCCTTAACGCGCGGGCTGCAACCCGCCGCTTCCTCCGGGGGCAAGACCGCGAGCAGGGCATCGAGAACGCCGTCCAGCACCACCGTCCTGGTGGGGATGGAGAACCTATCGGCCACCAGCCGGGCGTGCTCGCCGTCCTCGGGGCTGCTGTAGCACGGCAGAAGCACCCCGAGACAGTGCTCGGGGAAGGCCCGGCGGCACAGAGCCGCCGTCACCGAGGAATCAAGCCCGCCGCTCATGCCAAAGACCGCCCCCCCGCACCCGGCCGAGGCCACCTGCTCCCCTATCCACGAAACCAGCCTCTTGGCTAACTCTGCTGTCTCCATATAAACCTCTCTGGCAATCAAAGCATACTACCGCCCGGCCGGTCAAGCAAAGGGCGACCCCCCAACCAAGACCAGGGCCGCCGCCCCGGCGAAGCTACTCAACGACCCGGGAGGGACATTCGTCAGCCAGGCAGCACTCGGAGCACCGGGGGCGGGGCCGGCAGACGTCCTTAGCCAGAGAGACGAGCAGAGCGTGGTACTCGTTAAAGAGCTCGCTGGCCAGGGGCAGGTTGTCGCGGAAAAGCGCCTGGCAGGCGGCGTAACCCGTGTTCTTCGGCGCCAGACCGAGCCGGCCCACGATGCGTCTGGTATAGGCATCGACCACGAAAACCGGCCTATCCAGGGCGTAGAGCAGTATCGAATCGGCCGTCTCCTCGCCGACGCCGTGAACGGAAAGCAGCTCGCGGCGCAGGGTATCGGTATCGTAAGCAGAGAGCTTAGCAAGGTCGCCGCCGCAGAACTCCCCCAGCCACCGGGCCAGGGCCTTGAGCTTTACCGCCTTGGCATTATAGTAACCGCAGGGGCGGATAAGGCGCGCCAGCTCGGCAAGGGGCAGCCGGCGCAGCGCCTCCGGCTCCAGGGCCCCGGCCTCCTTGAGACCGGCTATCGCCTTCTCCACGTTAGTCCAGGCCGCCGACTGGGTAAGGATGGCCCCGACCATCACCTCGAAGGGGCTCTCAGCCGGCCACCAGTGCTGCGGCCCGTACCTGTCCATCAGCCGGCGGTGGATACCCCGAAGCCGCTGTTCCTGGCCGCCGGCCCTGGCTACCCAGGGTGGCGTCTCGGCGCCGGCCACCGAATCATACCCCGGGATATAGGGCTTAATATCAATCACCGGGGTGCCGTTAACGGCGTCAAGCCCCACTACCTCCAGGATATTACCCCGGCGCCTAAGCAGCCTAGCGGTGGTCTCCCCCAGCGGGTTCGGTCTCTGGGGCGAGCGGGTGGCGAAAAGCCCCACCAGGGGAAGCCCGGCCTCGCCCCTGGGGTGAACCTTCAGGGCGGGCTCCCGGGACGCCTTATGCATCCAGAAGAGCACCACGATATGGGAGAACCCTTCCAGACCGTCCAGGGCATCGGCCAGGCGGCGGTCAAGGACAATCTCGGATGTAACCTCCTCCCAGCCCCCCCGGAGCGGCTGCTCTACCCTGTTTCTCACGAAGCCTATCGCCTTGAGAGTCATATCCGGCTGCTTAGCGGCCATCGCCCCCTCCCCAACCCGAAGCTGGAAAAAGCGTCAGGAAATCTTAGCACATACTCACCGCCAGCGACAACGCCACCCCCCCTTCACAGCCAGCAGAAATGTGCTACAATAGGCTTAGTCAGAGGCGAAGAATGGAACCACAAAAGAGGTTACGCCGGGGAATAATCATTCTGGCCAGCATCATTGCGGCCGGCACCATCGGCTATATGCTCATCGAGGGGTGGACACCCCTCGATTCCATCTACATGACGGTGATAACCGTCTCCACCGTGGGCTTTGGTGAGGTTCACCCCTTAAGCGAGGCCGGGCGCATCTTCACCATCATCCTGATTATCGGCGGCGTCAGCGGAGCGCTGTTTGTCTTCAGTGCCCTGATAGATTATGTCATCGAAGGCAGAATGGGCATCGCAAGGAGGAAACGACACATGAAAGCCAAGATTGCCGAGCTAAAAGACCACTTCATTCTCTGCGGCTACGGGAGGGTCGGGGAGGAGGTAGCCCGTATCTTCACTGAGGAAGGCGTCCCCTTCGTTACTATCGACAGCCGTCCGGAAAACATCGCCCTGGCCGAGGAGCAGGGCTACCTCTGCCTGCTCGGTGACGCCACCAGCGATAAGGTACTCCTCGAAGCCGGCATCGAGCGAGCCCGGGCCCTGGTCGCCGCCGTGGGCAGCGACGTCGACAATACCTATATCGTCCTCTCGGCCCGGGGGATGCGCCCCGACCTGTTCATCGAAGCCAGGGCCAGCACCAAGGAGGCCGAGGCCAAGCTAAAGACGGCGGGCGCCAACCGCATCGTGGCGCCGAACAGCATCGGGGCCCGCCGCATGGCCCTGCTCGCCATCCGTCCCACGGTGGCCGACTTCATCGACACGGTAAGCTTCCGCCGCGGGCGAGAGCTGCAGATGGAGAACATCGTCGTCCCCGATAGCTCACCCCTGGTCGGGCAGACCGTGGCCTCAATCCGCCAGCAAAGCCGGGCCAACATCCTGGCCATAAACAGAAAGAGCGGTAAGCTGCTCACCAACCCCGGCGACGAGGAATCCATCGAGCTGGGCGACCGGCTGATAATCATGGGTACCGCCGAGCAACTGACCACCCTGGAATCCCTCTGCGAAGGAGGAAAGTGCCGATGAATAAACCGAAGATAGGCATTATCAATGCCACCGGCTACACCGGCGTCGAGCTGGCCCGCCTCCTCTGCCGACACCCGGGGGTAGAGCTCACCTCGGTTACCGGGCGGAGCAGCGCCGGAAAGAAGCTGGGCGAGGTCTTTCCCCACCTAGCCGACCTTGAGCTAACCATTGAGACCGGCCTAAGCGAGGTTGACCTGGCCTTTTCGGCGATGCCCCACAAAGAGAGCGCCGGGGAGGTCATCCCGCTTATCAAGCAGGAAACCAGGGTGGTGGATATCAGCGCCGACTTCCGCCTTAAGGACGCCGCCGGCTACCCGGCCTGGTACGACTTCAGCCACCCCGCCCCCGAGCTACTCAAGCAGGCGGTATACGGCCTGCCCGAGCTCCACCGCAAGGAGATAGCCGGAGCGCAGCTCGTGGCCAACCCCGGCTGCTACCCCACCGGGGCGATACTGGCGCTGGCCCCGGCGGTCAAGGCAGGCATCATTGAGCCGGAAATCATTATTGACAGTAAAACGGGCCTCTCCGGGGCCGGCCGAAGCCTGAGCCTGGGGACCCACTACGCCGAAGCCAACGAAGACTCAAGCGCCTACGCCCTGGGCGGGCACCGGCACCTGGCCGAGATTATTCAGGAGCTCTCGCGGCTTCGCCCCGAGCCCGCGCCGGCGATAACCTTCGTGCCGCATCTGGTGCCCATGACCCGCGGCATACTGACCACCGGCTACGCCTCTCTGGCTGCGGGCGGGATTCCCATCGACCGGAAGGGGACGGAAGAGCTCCTCCAGCTCTACCGGGACTTCTACCGGGACGAGCCCTTCGTCCGGGTGGTGGCAGTCCCCCCCCACACCAAGCACACCTGGGGGGCCAATATCTGCTTCATCCACCCCACCATCGACCTGAGAACCGGGCGGCTCGTTGTGGTTAGCGCCCTCGATAATCTGGTCAAGGGCGCCGCCGGCCAGGCCATCCAGAACATGAACCTGATGCTGGGGCTAGCCGAAAAAACCGGTCTTGAGGCACCAGCGGTCTACCCTTAAGGGTGGGGGCTATTGACATCCAGCCGTAAATGGTTTATCGTTGTTTATCGTTCGTAGCCAGTTAAAGACCAGTCAAAGAAAGGAGGTAGTAATGCAAGCCTACTGTGTTAAATGCCGCACCAAGAGGGAAATGAAGGACGCCAGAAGCATAACCATGAAGAACGGCCGACCGGCAACTCAGGGGGTCTGCCCGGTCTGCGGCACCAAGATGTTCCGCATCGGTAAGAGCTAGGGGCAGGAACCCTTAGAATTAGCAGGAGGCTGGATGCTCAGCAGCGGGTGTCCAGCCTTTTTGTGTCCCCGCCTGTTTTCTTCACTTTACAGCTAGACTATGCTATAATAATTAAGTGGCTACCCTGAAGTCGTACCCAGAGATTTCCGCCCAGGGGGTAGCCTTTGTTTTTGCGGCCAGCCCGGCTGCTTTTCCTAATCATGAAGGATCATAAAGGCTAACAATGACGCAAGAAGCTTCATCCTCGTCGGCCCCGCCCAGAAGTGAATACACCGCCGAGCACATCCAGATTCTCGGCGGGCGGGAGGCGGTACGCCGCCGACCCGGCATGTATATCGGCAGCACCGACCAGCGCGGGCTGCACCATCTGGTCTACGAAATCGTCTACAACAGCGTTGACGAGGCTATGGCGGGCTGCTGCACCAGAATCGAGATTACCCTCCAGCCGGACAACTCGGTCAGGGTGGAGGACGACGGGCGCGGCATCCCGGTGGACATCCACCCCACCACCAAGGTCTCCGCCCTGGAAACGGTGATGACCACCCTGCACGCCGGCGCCAAGTTCGGCGGCAAGATATACCAGGTATCCGGCGGCCTGCACGGCGTCGGCGCCTCGGTAGTCAACGCCCTCTCCACCTGGCTCAAGGTCAACATCAGGCGCGACGGAAAGCTCTACGCGCAGTCTTACGAGCGCGGCATCCCCCAGGATAAGGTGACTGCGGTCGGGGAGGCCAGCGATACCGGCACCACCATTACCTTCCTCGCCGACAGCGAGATATTCGACAGGATAAGCTACAACTTCGACGCCCTGGGGGAGCGCCTGAGGGAGGTGGCCTACCTCAACAAAGGGCTGGAAATCTGCCTCCGCGACGAGAGGCGGGACTTCCAGAAGACCTTCTACTTTGAAGGCGGTATCACCAGCCTGGTGCGCTACCTCAACCGAAACCGGGAGGTCCGTCACCGCCCGCCCATCTATATCTCCCGAACCCTGGACAGCACCATCATCGAGGGCGCCCTGCAGTACAACGACGGCTTCACGGAGACCATCTTCAGCTTCGCCAACTGCGTTAACACCGCCGACGGCGGGAGCCACCTCACCGGCTTCCGTTCCGCCCTGACCCGGGTGCTCAACGACTACGCCCGCAAGAACAAGTTCATCAAGGAGGACGAGCCCAACCTCTCCGGCGACGACGTCAGGGAGGGGCTGACCGCGGTTATCAGCGTCAAGCTCGCTGAGCCGCAGTTCGAGGGCCAGACCAAGGCCAAGCTGGGTAACGCCGAGGTTAAGAGCTTGGTGGAGAGCGCGGTGAGCGACGGCCTAGCCCTCTTCCTCGAGGAGCACCCCAACGAAGCCAAGAGGATTATCGACAAGTGCCTCACCGCCGCCAAGGCCAGAGAGGCGGCGCGTAAGGCCCGCGACCTGATTATCCGTAAGAGCAGCTTAGACACCGGCACCCTGCCCGGCAAGCTGGCCGACTGCTCCGAGAAGGACCCTTCCCTGTGCGAGCTGTACCTGGTGGAGGGCCCCTCCGCCGGAGGCTCGGCCAAGGAGGGGCGAAACCGCCGCTTTCAGGCAATCCTGCCCCTGCGCGGTAAGATTCTCAACGTGGAGAAGGCGCCCCCGGACAAGATGCTGGCCCACGAGGAAATCCGGGCCATTATCACCGCCCTGGGGACCGGCATCGACGAAGACTTCGACCCGGCCAAGCTCCGCTACCACCGGGTTATCCTGATGACCGACGCTGACGTCGACGGCTCTCACATCCGCACCCTGCTCCTGACCTTCTTCTTCCGCCACATGGTGGAGTTGATTAACCGGGAGCACCTATATATCGCCCAGCCGCCGCTCTACCGGATAAAGAGCAGTAAAGAGGAACACTGGGCCTACTCAGACCCGGAAAAGGACGAGCTACTGGCGGAGATGAAGGGAGCCAGAAAGGTGGAGGTGCAGCGCTACAAGGGTCTCGGCGAGATGAGCGCCGAGCAGCTCTGGGAGACCACCATGAACCCCACCACCCGCACCCTGCTCTCGGTAGCGCTGGAGGACGCCGCTAAAGCCGACCACACCTTCCACGTGCTCATGGGCGGTGAAGTCCCGCCCCGTAAGGCCTTCATTCAGGCCCACGCCAAGAGCGTTAAGAACCTGGATATCTAGCGGGCTACCCGCAAAAGGGCCGTAAAGCCGTAACCCGCCTTCTCTAGCCTCTCGCTGCCGCCCTCGTTACGGTCGACCAGGGCGATAACCTTAACCACCTTACACCCCATCGCCTCCACAGCCTCGACAGCCTTAATTACCGAGCCGCCGGTGGTGAGCACGTCTTCCAGGATAGCCACCCTGGCTCCCTCCTTGAGGTGCCCCTCAATCCGCCTCATGGTGCCGTGCTCCTTAACCACCTCCCGGACGATAAAGACGGGTAGCGGCCTACCCTCGAGGTGGCTTACCAGACCGACCGCGGTCACCATGGGGTAGGCCCCGGTGGCCACCCCACCGACCGCCTCCACCTCGCTCCCCGTAAGCTCACCGAATATCGCCTTACCGACCAGGTAGGCGCCCTCCGGCGACAGGGTAATCCTCTTCCCGTCAACATAGTAGTTGCTCTTCTTCCCCGAGGTGAGGGTAAAATCGCCGGTGAGGAAGGCCCCGACCTCGTGGGCAAGCTCCCGCAGGCGGCGGCCCTCCTCGGTATCCAGCCCCAGTTCCAGCGTGGGATTTGCCTCCATAAAGTAACCTCCTATCTCCGGCTAGGTCCTCTGCCGCCGGTATAAAGCCCCTGCTCCTGGATATAATCGGCCACCGGCCCGGGGACGAGCTCACGGACGGAAAGCCCCCGGCCGACCCGCTCCCTGACCAGGGAGGCACTGATATCCACCCGCGGGGCGGTAAGCACAATGAGGCTCTCATCCAGCCCCGGCACCAGGGCCTTAAGCAGCTCCAGGTCGGGCCGGTTTACTCCCGGTCTGGGGACAGCCACCAGGGAGCACGCCTTAACCAGCTGTGCCGGCTGGTGCCACCGGGGAAGCTCGGTAAGCTTATCCCAGCCCAGTATGAAAAAGAGCTCGTCCCCCGGGGTGAGCTGTGCCCGCAGCTGGTTAATGGTGTCCACGGTGTACGAAGGGCCGGCCCGCTCTATCTCCACCAGGGAAAGCCTGTAGCCGGGCTGGTCAGCAATCGCCAGGCGCACCATCTGGACGCGGTGCGCCGCCGCCAAGAGGGGGGTCTTGGTACGGAGTTGGGGACTGCCCGCCGGCACGAAGATAATCTCGTCCAGACCCAGGCGCCGCTTCACCTCCTCGGCGACCGTCAGGTGCCCGTTATGGATGGGGTCGAAGGTGCCCCCCAGGACTCCGCTCTTCATGACGACCGTCCTTTCCAGCCTAATACCACTGCCATTCGGACTTACCGCACCTTACCTTATCACCAGGCCTAGCCCCCGCCCGCCTCAGCGCCTGACTGACCCCGAGCCGGTCGAGCTCTCTCCTTACCTGGGAATAGACCACGGGGCGGGACATATCCACCCGGGCCACGATGCGCTCTAGCTCCGGCGCCGTTATGACGAAGGTCTCGCCGTCCTTCTCCACCCGAACCCCCTTCTCCCGCGGCCCGGGGTGAAAGACCTTGCGCCGGGTCCGGCTCCCGGCGGTGCCCTCGGCCGCCGCCTGCCCCAGCGTCTTTGCCACCCGCGCCATAAGCTCCGGGACTCCCTCCCCGGTCAGTGCCGAGATGAAGACTGGGCTAAGGCCAACCCCGCTGAAGGCGTCCCTAATCTCCTCCCGGCGGTCGCGCACCTGGGGCAGGTCAAGCTTACTTACCGCCACCAGCTGCGGCTTGGCGCTCAAAGCCGAATCAAAGAGACTGAGTTCAGTATTCACCCGTATCATGTCCTCCACCGGGGAAGCCGAGCTACCGTCCACCAGCTGTACGAGCACCCTGGTGCGGGTGATGTGACGCAGGAAGTCATGGCCCAGCCCCTTTCCCAGATGGGCGCCGTCTATCAGACCGGGAATCTCGGCCAGGACGATGCTCCGCCCCCCGACCTCAGCCACCCCCAGGACCGGCTCCAGGGTGGTGAAGGGGTAGCTGGCTATCCTGGGCTTGGCCGCCGAGATGGCCGTAAGCAGGGTGGACTTACCGACATTGGGATAGCCGATGATGCCGACATCGGCAATCAGCTTAAGCTCCAGTATCAGCGAGACTTCCTCGCCGGCCTCGCCTTGCTGCGCAATCTGAGGGGCCTGATTCGTGGCCGAACTGAAGTGCACATTACCCAGGCCCCCCTTACCACCCCGGGCCACCACCACCCGCTGGCCGGGCTCGGTAAGGTCAGCGATAAGGTCGTCACCCGCCGCCTGAGTCTTGGGTAGCACCACCGTGCCCACCGGAACCCTGACTACCAGGGTCTTTCCCTTCCGGCCGTGCTTCTTCCGCCCCCGGCCACCCTCACCGCCCTCCGCTTTAAAGAAGCGCTTCTGCTGGAAGCGCCGCAGGCTGGTAATACTGCTGTCCGCCTCGATAACGACATCGCCGCCGTCGCCGCCGTCGCCGCCGTCCGGGCCGCCGAAGGGGACATACTTCTCACGCCGAAAGCTTATGGCTCCGTCACCACCCCGGCCAGCCATGACCCCGATTTCCGTCCGGTCGAACATCGCCCCTCTCTACTATCATAAAACTTTGCGGAGTTATCGTTAATTTTACCTTAACTTCTGTGTTAATTCTATATCATGTTAACAGCCTTAATAATAGCACCATCCGGTGGGGGTGCTGCCTGGAGGCCGGGTTTTTCTGGAGAGAAAGCGAATAAATCGGCCTTTTTCTGCCTGAGGCTATCCCGACTTATCATAAAAATCCTGAGGTTATCGAAAAAACGGGCCGGCTTTTGCAAAGCGTAAGTGTTATGTCAGGTAACACCGGATTGAGCCCTTAGTTAGTAAGGCTACGGCACTACCTGGAGCTAATCTGCTCCTTGAGGGCTGAGACCCGGCGTCTCAGATGGGGGTTGAGGCTGCATTCGGCGGCAATCTTCTCGCAGGCGTGCTTCACGGTGGACGGGTTTCGCTTGCCGAACTCCAGGCCGATCTGAGCCAGGGGGCAGCCGGTCTGCTCCCGGATAAGGTACATGGCTATCTGCCGGGCCA
>CAZXVG010000028.1:0-10732 GCA_964644205.1 uncultured Dehalococcoidales bacterium
TCCTGCACCAGGCCGATAACCGCCGCTCCGTGTTCCTTGACCAGGGGTAAGACCGCCTTTAGCGAGCCTTCCTCGCCGGTGACCGAGTTGACCAGCGCCTTACCCCGGTAGACCTTGAGGGCGGCGGCCAGGGCTTCGGGGTTAGGGCTGTCAAGGCACAGGGGTACCTCTACCGCCTCCGCTACCGCCGTTACCACCCGGGGCAGCAGGTTTACCTCGTCGACCCCGCTTGCCGCCACGTTAATATCGATAATATCCGCCCCGGCCCGCACCTGAGCCAGGGCCTCCTCGCGGACAATATCCAGATTACCCTCCCTGAGCGCCTGCGACATCCTTTTCTTGCCGGTGGGGTTAATGCGTTCCCCGATAATTACAGTGGGGCGGTCATGGCTGATGACCACCTCTCTGGTAGCACTCGAAACCCTGGTTTCCATTAGCTAATCTCCTTTCTCTCTCCGTTGCTTAGGCGGTATTTCCCCAGGTAGCTCGCCTGGACGAAGGTCTCTCTGAACTGGGGGGCGCTGGCCAGCTCGATATAGCTGGTTCGGGAGACCAGGGCCTGGGCCTCAGCCCGCTTGCGGCGGGAAATAAGCGCCAGCTTGGCTCCCATGCCGGCGGCGTTACCTACCTGTCGGAAGCGCTCCAGAGGCAGCGCCGGCAGCATACCGATGGTTATGGCGCTGGTAACATCAATGTAGCTCCCGAAGGCCCCGGCGATAACTACCCGCCCGATTTCCTCATCGGTGCGCCGGTTAGCCTCCAAGAGCACCTGGATTCCGCTGCGGATGGCGGCCTTGGCCAGCTGTAGCTCACGTATGTCCTGCTGGGTGATGGTAACCGCCGGCTTGCCGCCCCTTTCCTCCTCGCTAATAATGACGAACTCGCGCTGGCCATTAAGGGTGCGGACTCGCTGGTGCCCCGCCACCAGGCGCCCCCTTTGCTCCACGATTCCCGCCACATAGAGTTGGGCCAGAGCGTCCAGGATACCGGAGCCGCAGAGGCCGGCCGGGGCCGCCCCCCCGATGGTCTGGTACTGGAGGGCGTCGCCGACGATGCGCAGCCGCTCGATGGCGCCGTGGGCCGCCCGCATCCCGTCCTTGATGTGGCCGCCCTCGAAGGCCGGGCCGGAGGCGCAGGAGACGCTGCTTATCCGGCCCCCGTCTATCAGGGAGACCTCGGTGTTGGTGCCGATGTCTATCGCCAGCACTACGCCCTCGGCCTTTAAGGCTTCGGTAGCAAGCAGCATGGCCGTGTGGTCAGCGCCGACGAACCCGGCGATGTTGGGTAGAAGATGGACATAGGTCCCGGGGGAGGTCTTGAGCCCCAGTTCGCGGGCCTTTACGTCCATTGCTTGACTTGCGGCGGCTACGAAGGGAGACCGGGCCAGCTGAGCTACCGGCAGGCCGAGCAGTAGATGGTGCATGGCGGTATTGCCGACGACCACGGCATCCGTGATTTCGCTGGCGCTAGCCTTTACTTGAGCGCATAAATCGGTCGCCAGCCGGTTAATAGCCCGGGCGGCCAGCCTTTGCAGCTCGCGGGCTTGGCTCTCTGATTCCAGGGCGTGGCTGAGGCGGCTGATGATGTCCTCTCCGTAGCTTATCTGGGGGTTGATAACCCCCCGGCTGGCCAGGGTCCGCCCGCTTGCCAGGTCGACCAGGTAGCCGGCGACCTTGGTGGTGCCCAGGTCTACGGCCAGCCCCAGCTCAGGGCTCGGCCAGGGGCCGAGAGCCATCACCTCGCCGCTACGGACGGCGGCCTGGCAGCGCCACCCCCATTCCCGAAGCCGGGGTGAGAGCTGCCTCAGAACGCTGAGGTCGATGGTATCACAGTTCAGCCGATGCTTTCGGTTAAGCGCCTTAAGCAGGCGCTCGCCGTCACCCCTGAGGTCGGATAGCGTCGGGGCCGGGAGCTCCACCCGGTAGGCGGAGACGGCCGGCTCGGTGGGCACGGCTATCTCCAGCCCCTCTACCTGGGTGCGCTGGGGGGTGGTCGTCGATTCGGCGGGTATGGCTATCTTCAGGTCGCTGGCGGGGTAGGTCTGGCAGGCAAGGCGCCAGCCGGCCTTGAGCTCTTGAGGTGAGAAGGCCGCCCGCTCGCCGGAGGTTACCGGGGAGACGGCACCCGCTATCACCCTTAGCTTGCAGGCGTGGCAAGTTCCCCGGCCGGAGCACAGGCTGGTAAGGTCGATGCCGAGCCTGCGGGCGCAGTCCAGGAGAGACCGGTCGGGCTTACCGCGCCCCCGGCGGCCTATGGGCTCAAAGTTAATGGTGTAATCCGTCATTAGCTAAGTATCAAGACTCCAGCTCTTTAAGGTTCTGGTAGAGCTTGAGCGATTCCGGATTGGCCAGGGCGTCGATGTTGGGAACCGGCTCGTGGTGAACGGCGTTTCTAACCGCCATTTCCACCTTCTTCCCGCTGATGGTATAGGGGATGTCGCTAACGGCGATAATCTTGGCGGGGACGTGACGGGGGGTGGCGTTTTCCCTGATGGTGGTCTTTATCTTGCCGGCCAGGTCATCGGTGAGCTTAAAGCCCCTGGCCAGCTTGACGAACAGGATAATACGCATGTCGCCCTGCCAGTCCTGGCCGACCACGATGCTGTCGGCGACCTCGTCCAGGACCTCTACCTGGCGGTATATCTCGGCGGTGCCAATCCTCACCCCTCCCGGCTTGAGGACGGTATCGGAGCGCCCGTAGATGATAACCCCGGTATCGGTAAACTCGACGTAGTCCCCGTGGGTCCATACCCCGGGGTAGCCCTCGAAGTAGGCGTTCCGGTATCTTTCTCCCTTCGGGTCGTTCCAGAAGTAGAGGGGCATGGAGGGGTAGGGGTTGGTGACCACGAGCTGGCCCTTCTGGTTGGTTACCGGCTTTCCCTCGGGGTCGAAGCATCTGGCATCCACCCCTAAGCTTAGCGCCTGGAGCTCCCCGGCGTAGACCGGGCCGATGGGGTTTCCGGTGAGGAACAGCCCGTTGATGTCGGTGCCCCCGGAAATAGACGATACCCTTACCTCCCGCTTGATATCCCGGTAGATGAACTCGAAGCTCGCCACCGAAAGCGGCGAGCCGGTGGAGAGGACTACCTTGAGGGGGCTCAGGTCGTAGTCCTTACCCGGCTTGACCCCGAACTTCTCCAGCCCGGCCAGGTATCGGGCGCTGGTGCCGAAGATGGTTACCCTTTCCTCCTTGGCCAGCCGCCACAGGGCGCCGGGGTCGGGGTGGAAGGGCGAGCCGTCGTAGAGCACCAGGGTGGCCCCCAGGGCCAGGTTGCTCAGTAGCCAGGTCCACATCATCCAGCCGGTGGTGGTGAAGTAGAAGATAACGTCCTCCGGCTTGACATCGATTTCCAGTGCCAGCTCTTTCAGGTGCACCGCCAGAATCCCGGCGGCTCCCTGGACGATGCACTTGGGCGGGCCGGTGGTGCCCGAGGTGAACATGATATACAGGGGGTGGTCGGGGGGGAGCTGGGCGAACTCAATCTGCGCCGTAGCCTCCGGCGCCAGAAAATCTCCGTAGCGAACCGAGCTTGGGACCCGGCCGATATCGGGGCTCTCGCTTGTGTAGGGGATGACCACTACCTTCCGGATGGACGGTAGCTCCCGGGTGATTTCGGCTACCCTCTCCAGGGAGTCAAAGGTCTTCCCGTTATAGAAGTAGCCGTCGGCGGTGAAGAGGAGGCTGGGTTCAATCTGCCCGAGGCGGTCCAGGGCGCCCTTAGTCCCGAAGTCGGGTGAGCAGGATGACCAGATAGCCCCGACGCTGGCGCTGGCCAGCAGGGCGACGACGGCCTCCGTCATGTTGGGCAGGAAACCGGCGACCCGGTCGCCGGGCTTGATACCGGCTTCCCGTAGCGACCCGGCCAGGCGGGCTACCTGGTTATAGAGCTCGGCGTAGCTGGTTCTCACCGGCTTCCGCCCCTCGCCCTTGAAGACGATGGCGGTTCGGTCGTCGCGGCGGCGGAGCAGGTTCTCGGCGAAGTTAAGGCGGGCCCCGGGGAACCACCTGGCGTCCATTATCTGCTTTCCCTGGGCGAGAACGTCGTCGTAGGGTCTTTGAGCCTTGATGCCGCCGAACTCCCACACTAGCGCCCAGAACTCCTTGAGGTGGCTGATAGACCAGGCGTGAAGCTCATTAAAGGAGCCTATCTTGGCTCCGTAGCGCTCGTTTACCAGGCTGATGAATCTGGTTATATTGGCCTTTCGCTTCTGTTCCTCCGACGGTTCCCAGAGGGGAAGCTTCACGGTGCTGTTACCTCCTGATAGTAGTGCCCGGCTTTTTCATCCGGTTTCCGGCTCTCCCACTTCGACACCGGACATGCGCTCCAGCACCTTGACCAGGGCTGAATAGGCGCTGCTGCCCTCGCCGGAGCACTGCAGCGAGTAGTACATCTGGTTAATGAGGCTCGTCACTGGAAGGGGCAGCTTCATCTCCGCAGCCGCTTCCACGACCAGGTTGAGGTCTTTCTGCATCAGGTCGGTAAAGAAGCCGGGGCGGAAGTCCCGCTTGATGATGCGCGGCCCCAGGTTGCTCAGCACCCAGGAGCCGGCGGCGCCGCCCTGAACGGCGCTTATGGCTTTCTCGAGGTCGACACCCGATTTTTGCCCGAAGACCAGGGCTTCGACCACGCCGATAAGGCAGCCGACCAGCAGTATCTGGTTCATCAGTTTCACGGTCTGCCCTGTGCCGCTTGCGCCGACGTGGACGATGTTTTCGCCCATGGCCTCGAAGATAGGCCGGCAGCGCTCAAACACCTCGGCCTCGCCGCCGACCATGATGGACAGGGTTCCCTTAACGGCGCCGATATCGCCGCCGCTTACCGGGGCGTCGAGCATGGCGACGCCCTTTTCCTTGAGACGGGCGGCCATAGCCCGTGTTGCCCGGGGGGAGATGGTGCTCATGTCGATGACCACCGAGCCGGCCCGGACGCCCTCGATGACGCCGTCCTTACCCAGAATCACCGCCTCCACGTCCGGCGTATCGGAGACTATGGTAATAACTACCGGGCACTCCTTGGCTAGTTCCCGGGGCGAACCGGCCTTACGGGCGCCCTCTTCGGCCAGGGCTTCGGCCTTAGCGGCGGTGCGGTTATAGGCGACGACCTCAAAACCGGCCCGGAGCAGGTTACGGGCCATGGGCATACCCATGATGCCGAGACCGATAAAGCCTATCCTTTCCGGCATGACGGTTCTCCTTCCCCCTTAGTATGGGGTAGCGCTCAAATAGCCGGGAGACACTTCAGTCCGGGCGCTCAAAGTTGGTTATTACTTCCGTTCCAGAATCACGGCCATTCCCTGGCCGCCGCCGATACACAGGGTAGCCAGTCCCAGCTTCAGGTTGCGCCGTATCAGGCCGTGAGTGAGGGTAACCAGAAGCCGGGCACCGGTACAGCCTATGGGATGGCCCAGGGAGATACCACTGCCGCAGGGGTTTGTTTTCTCGATGTCCATCCCCAGTTCTCTTATCACCCCGATGGTCTGAGCGGCAAAGGCCTCGTTGAGCTCGATAAGCTCGATGTCATCCAGACTGAGCCCGGCCAGCTTCAGCGCCTTTCTCACCGCCGGCACCGGGCCCAGGCCCATGTAGGCCGGGTCGACACCGCCGGAGGCGTAGGCGCGGACATAGGCCAGCGGCTCAAGCCCCAGCTCCCCGGCCCTTTCCGCTGACATTATGACCAGGGCGGCGGCGGCGTCGGTTATCCCCGAGGCGTTACCGGCGGTCACGCTGCCGCCTGTCTTAAACACCGGCGCTAGGTCGCTTAGCTCCGCGAGAGAGGTCTCCCTGGGGTGTTCGTCGGTATCGAAGAGCCGGCTTTGGCGCTTAGCGGTCACCTCGACGGGGACTATCTCCTTCTTGAATACCCCCTCTTTTATGGCGGCCACGGCTCTCTGGTGGCTCATCAGGGCGTATTCGTCCTGCTCCCTTCTGGTTATGCCGTACTTATCGGCGATGTTCTCCGCGGTTATGCCCATGTGGTACCCGTAGAATATCTCCCACAGCCCGTCGTAGACCATGCCGTCAATCATCTCGGCGTTGAACATTCTGGCGCCCCAGCGGGCCTTGGGCACGTAGTAGGGGGCGGCGCTCATGTTCTCCGTGCCCCCGGCGATAAACGCCGTGCCGTCACCCAGCCTGACCGCTTGAGCGGCCAGGGCCGCCGACTTCATGCCGGAAGCACATATCTTGTTTACCGTGAAGCACGGTACTTCCTTGGGGATACCGGCGTAGATTGCTGCCTGGCGGGCAACGTTTTGACCCTGGCCGGCTTGAAGGACGTTACCCATGATGACTTCATCGATTCTTACCGCCCTTAGCGCCGTATCCCAGTGGTGGTATTTCCGCTCCAGCTCGGTTAGGCCAGAACCCCGGAAGACCTCGGGGGCAAAGTCCGGCGCCTCCAGGCCCGGCTCGGGGCGCAGGCCCGCCCTCTTCAATGCTTCCTTGATGACGATACTGCCCAGCTTTACTGCCGGCACCTCGCACAGCGTGGCGCCGTAGTTCCCGATAGCCGTCCTTACGGCGCTGACGATAACTGCTTCCTTCATGGGGACTTACCTACCTTTTGACCTTAGCCGTTTACCCCACCCGGCGGGTGGGATTACTCCAGATAGTCCTTGAGGCGGCGGCTGCGGCTGGGGTGGCGCAGCTTGCGCAGGGCCTTGGCCTCAATCTGGCGGATGCGCTCTCTGGTGACGTTAAACTCCTTACCTACCTCCTCCAGGGTGCGGCTGCGGCCGTCTTCCAGGCCGAAGCGGAGTTGCAGCACCCGCTGCTCGCGGGGGGTGAGGGTGGAGAGGACGTCGTCGATCTGCTCCTTGAGTAGCTGTCTTGAGGCGGCGTCGGGGGGTGGCAGGGCGTTACGGTCCTCGATAAAATCACCGAGGTGGCTGTCCTCCTCCTCGCCGATGGGGGACTCCAGGGATATGGGTAGCTGAGCCACCTTGATTATCTCCCTCACCTTTTCCGGTGGGGTGGAGAGCTCCTCGCCGATTTCCTTGGGGGTGGGCTCGCGGCCGCGTTCCTGGGCCAGGCGGCGACTTACCCTCAGCAGCCGGTTGATGGTCTCAATCATGTGTACGGGGACGCGGATGGTGCGGGCCTGGTCGGCGATGGCCCGGGTAATGGCCTGGCGAATCCACCAGGTGGCGTAGGTGCTGAATTTATATCCCCGGCGGTAGTCGAACTTCTCCACCGCCTTTATCAGGCCGATATTTCCTTCCTGAATGAGGTCGAGTAGCGACATACCCCGCCCGACGTGCTTCTTGGCGACGCTGACTACCAGGCGCAGGTTGGCCTTGATAAGGTGGTTTTCCGCCTGTTCGGCTTCGTACTCGATTTTGTCCAGATAGGCTTTGAGCTGCGTCTCAAGGGCCGACAGGGAACGGGAGAAGTCGCTATCGACCACCCTTTTTCCTAGGTCGGCCAGGGAGACATCGTCGCCGATGGCCTGGAGCACCTCCTCAGGCAGCAGGCTGCTTTCCAGCGAAATCCTTATGATGAGCTGTTCCGTTTCCGCAAGCGAGCCACCCGTCTCTGCGGTGATTGCCATGAGCAGCGGTTGATTTATCTCCCCGTCGATGCTGCGGCGCAGTTCGTCATTGGAGATTGTCTCTCTGAAGCTGGCGTCCGGGGGCAGGCCCAGTTGTTCCATAATGAGGCGGATGAGGTCGCTGTTATGCCCTATCTCCTCAAGCATGGTGAGCACTATCTCCGCCGCCGATGGCTGCCTGAAGTGTGTCTGGAAGTAGTCCTGCCTTACCTCGCTGATGCGGTTACCTTTGGCAATCTTTCGGGACAGGACCTGCTCGTCGGCGGCGGTAAGGAGAGACACCCTGCCGATTTCGTGCAGGTAGATGCGCACCGGGTCGTCGGCAATCTCCTGCTCCTCCGGCTGAACCGGCGCTATCTCTGCCACTTGGGGGGTCTCTGGGGAAGAGAGCTCGTCGTTCTCCTTCTGTGAGGTGGTCTCTTCCTCGCTGTTTTGGTCTTCCGGCGAGATTTCCGGAGACTCCTTATCGTTTTCCGGGTTCATTCCTTGGCTCCTTGGTTCTTGGCTTTATGTCTCGTTTGTCTGAATATCTCCAGCAGTTGGGCGCTGGGTTCTATGCCCTCCGCTTCCAGCTTGGCCAGGTCGGCGCCGGTGCCTCCCAGTTCCACCTCAAGGGCGAATATATCCGACCGCCTCGCTTCCAGGCCCCGCAGGTATTTCTTTCTCAGGTTGAGAACGCAGTCGGCATACCTCCGCTCAACCTGGCCGGTGGGCACCTCCCTCTTCTTCAGGTAGTCCAGGAGATAGTCGAGGTGCTCCCAGAGCGCCGGGTCGAGGCTGGCCTTGAGCGCGGGCAGGTCACCGGCCTTTTGCCAGCCGGTTAGGATTTCCCGGTTTTCGCTGTTCTCGAAGTGCTCGGGTGCCGGCTGCGGCTGGAACCTCTTGAGCTCCGGGTACTGGAGGAGTAGGGCGAGGCAGTAGTCCTCAACCGGGCTGGATAGTATGCGCGGCGGCTGGCCGGCGTCCTTGGCTAGCGGTGTCTTGTCCCGGTAGCGGCCCGGGGCCGGTTTGAGCCGGGCCAGCTCGGCTTCCAGGCGGCGCTCGTCGACATTGACCAGACGGGCCAGCTTCTGCAGGTAGTGGGCCTGGCGTATCGGGTTCCTTATCTCGGCGATGACGGGCAGCAGCCTGTCCGTGGCCAGGGTCTTGTCCCTGGCTCGGGTTATGTCGAGCCCGGCGGTAACCATATCGAAGGTGTAGTCGATTACCGGGAGTGCCTCATCCAGAAGCCTTTGCCACCGGGCGGGGTCTTCCCTGATGACGTCGTCGGGGTCTCTGCCTTGGGGCAGGGTGATAACCTTCACCTCGGCGTCGAGGGTGTTTTCGTAGCCCACGCAGCGCAGCATGGCTTCCTCGCCGGCTTGGTCGGCATCCAGGGCTAGTATGATATTCCTGGAAAGCCTCTTCAGGATATTAATTTGCGGCTCGGTGATGGCGGTGCCCATGGAGGCAATCACGTTACTGAAGCCGTTCTGGTGGGCGGTGATGACATCCATATAGCCCTCGGTAATCACCGTCACGTCCTTTTCTCTTATGGTCGGGGTGGCCAGGTCTATCCCGTAGAGGGTGTGGCTCTTATTAAAGACGGGCGTCTGGGGGGAGTTGAGGTACTTGGGCATGGAGTCGTCGAGCGCCCTGGCCCCGAAGCCGGTGACCTTTCCTTTAAGGTCGCATATCGGGAACATCAGGCGGTTACGGAAGCCGTCGTATAGCTTGCCCCCCTCCCCCTCCTTTATCAGGCCGGCGGCTAGTAGCTCGTCTTCGGCGTAGCCGATTTCGGTGAGGTGCTGCTTCAGGGCCTCCCAGCTATTCAGGCTGAAGCCCAGCTTGAACCTGGCTACGGTGTCCGCCGACAGTCCCCGCCCGGCAACATAGCTCCTGGCCTTTTCCCCGGCCTTGGAGTTAAGGAGCAAATCATGAAAGTACTGGGCGGCGGCTTCGTTAATCTGGTAGAGCCTCTCCTTCTCGTCCCTCTTAGCGCCCGGCTCCGGTCTTGTGGGCAGGCTGACCCCGGCCCTCTCGGCGAGCCGGCGCAGCGCCTCCCCGAAGTCGATGTTCTCCTTCTTCATGATGAAGGAGAAGGCGTCGCCGCCGGTAGCGCAGGCCCCGAAGCAGTGCCAGCTCCCCTGCTCCGGGTAGACGTAAAAAGAGGGGTGCTTCTCGCTGTGGAAGGGGCACAGGCCCCTGAAGTTCCGCCCCGATTTGGTCAGGGAAACATACTGGCCAATGACCTCGACAATGTCGGTCTTCTGCTTTACCTCGTCGATAGCGCTCATCCTGCTACTTGCTCCTCACCAGCGACAGCGCCTCCGCCGTCCTTAAGGCGTACTGGTCGGTCATCCCGGCGATGTAGTCAACCACCCTCCGCTCGGTATCATCCCGCTTCAGGCGGTATTCCGGCGGCATCTCTTCCTCGTGCTCCCCGAAGTATCTATAGAGCTTACGGACTACCTCCCGTGCCCTTTCCGATTCCTTCTGAACGGAGCGTATGTCGTAGACCCGCTCGAAGAGGAACTTGCGCAGGGTGTCGGTGGCGGTGAGCACCTCGGGGCTCATGGCGACATGGGGGCTTCCCTGAGTCTTAGTAAGCCCGGAGGCGGCCCAGGAGCACTCGATAATGTCGCTCACCATGGTGTTGATGCGTTGCGAGTGGGTCATGCCCAGCACCTGTATAGCCGCGAGGGGGAGCTCCCCCTCGGTGATAATCTCGGCTCTTACCGCATCACCGATGTCGTGGTTTATGTAGGCGACGACGTCGGCGATTTTACACACCTCGCCCTCCAGGGTAGCCACCTCCCCCCAGTCCTGTTGCAGCGTCTCCAGCTCCGTCTTGGAGTGGTTCAGGATGCCGTCTCTCACCTCCCAGGTAAGATTGAGTCCGTGCCCCTCCCCTTCCAGGAGGTCGACCACGCGCAGGCTCTGCTCGTTGTGGCGGAACCCCTTGGGGTAGAGCTCGTTGAGCACGTCCTCGCCCACGTGTCCGAAGGGGGTATGCCCCAGGTCGTGCCCCAGGCTAATGGCCTCCGTCAGGTCCTCGTTGAGGTTCAGGGCGCGGGCGATGGTGCGGGCTATCTGGGAGACCTCCAGAGTGTGGGTGAGGCGGGTGACATAATGGTCGCCCAGCGGGGCGATGAAGACCTGGGTCTTGTGCTTGAGGCGGCGGAAGGCTTTACAGTGGATGAT
>CAZXVG010000029.1:0-10200 GCA_964644205.1 uncultured Dehalococcoidales bacterium
CGTTAGTCAGCCGCACCTTGGCTATCTTGCGCAGCGCCGAGTTGGGCTTCTTCGGGGTGGTCGTCTTAACGTAGACACAGACCCCGCGTTTCTGGGGAGAGCCCTTGCCGAAGACCCTCCGATTCTTCAAGGCGTTATAGCTGAAGCGCAGGGCCGGCGTTCTCGCCTTCTTGGCAACCTTCTTACGCCCCTTCCGGACGAGCTGATTAACGGTAGGCAACTATGACCTCCTACATCCTCACAATTTTAATGGACGAGCCTTGGCTCATCCATTCTAAGATAGAAACGATAGATTGAACGTCTAGCTCCAATCTATCGCTTATCAGTCGTGACACCGAAAGCTAACGACTGAGTTTAACATAGCCAAATGCAAATGTCAACAGCGCACGGCGAGACCGCTGCACGGCTCAGTCCATGTTCTCGTGCTGGTAGGCCCCGCTATAGCCCTCCGTCTCCCCGGACAGCCACAGAAAGATAAGCTGCACAATGCGGGCGTTCTTCTGCACACGGAAACCCCGGCTATTATAGACCACCAGCAGGGATTGAGAGCGCCCGGAATAGCCGGCATCCCACACCGCCGTACCCACGGTGACCCCGCAGCGCAGCAGGCTGGAGCGGGGCCTGGCCAGAGCCATAACGTTCCGGGGCAGATGGACAATCTCGTTATAGGTAACGGAGTAGATACCGGGCATTAGGTCGATAAAGCCCAGGCCGTCAAAGGTCAGGGGCGCTAGCTCCGCTAGCCGCCTCTCGGTGTTACTGACCGCTATCCTGCCCGGCGACTCAAGCAGGGCTATCTCACGCAGCGTCAGGTCAAATCCGTTAGGCTGAAGCTGCTCCGAAAGAGCCGGATAGCCCTCGATGAGGGGCGGCTCCTTTTCCAGTAACCGCTGGATATCCTGCCGCGAGAGAACGCCTGACATGGGGGATAATCTCCTTTACCGCCGCCCAGTATAACACCCCCGGGCACCGGCTGTTAAGACCGAAAAATCAGTACCGGACGACCCGAGGGGTAAGACGGGCACTATCATTCTGAAGCCAGCCGGGCTGAATAATAGCGGCCAGGCTGGCAGCGCTTACTGAAAATAAGAACGACTCTCGGGCTGGTAACCCTAAGTCGTTATCCTCTCTAAACCGGAGAGGGGCTATCTTAGCCCCAGCGTGGGAACCCGCTCCAGGCAACAATCAAGCTAAGGGGCTTGTTTCCTTGATTCTCTCCGCGAAGCTATCACCGAATTCAGCGGAAAACGGGAACCGTTCAGTATCTCCTCTGCCTGCCCCCACCAAAGCCACCACCCCTGCGGTCCCGGTTAGAGCGGGGGCCCCGGTTATCGGGACGAGGGCGAGCCTCACTGACGGTCAGCGTCCGCTCCTTGAGCATCTTCCCGTTGAGGCCGGCAATGGCGGCCTGGCCTTCGGCTACCTTGGCCATCTCAACAAAGGCAAAACCCCTGGGCCGACCCGTATACCGGTCGGTCACGATATTTACTGACGCCACCTCTCCGAAAGCCGCGAACTCCTGCTCCAGCTCATCTTCCGTCACCTCATGTGCCAGATTACCGACATAAATCTTCATATCGCCCCCTACTGACTACAGTGATCCTGGACTAACCTATGGTTAAGTCCACACCTACTTCCCGATTCGCCGCCGCCGGGCGTTCCTTTTTACCTTCTGGCGGGCGGCATCCCTCTTCGATAGAAAATAACGATGAGACTTTGCCTCGCGCAGGACGCCGCTCATCTGCACCATCCTCTGAAAGCGCCGTAACAGAGACTCCTGGGTCTCTCCTTCACGTATGGAAACCTCAAACGATATAACACACCACACATTCCAGGGACATGCATAGACCAGGTCGCCCCGGCCCATGCATGTCCGTAACGTCAGATTGATATTATCGGCTCATTCTGACTTTGTTGTAGCACTCGCTACAGTATACCGGCCTGCCCTGCCGGGGCTCGAACGGTACTTCGGTCTCTTTGCCGCACTCGGCACAAACTGCCGGGAACATCTGACGCTGGCCCCTGGATTCGTAACCAGAAGTGCCATAGCGTTCGGCTTTCCGAGCAGCGCGGCATGAGGGACAACGCTTGGGCTCGTTAGTATAGCCCTTAGCCTGGAAGAATTCTTGTTCCTCAGCGCTGAAGGTGAAGGTAGCTCCACAATCAGAACACTGAAGAGACTTGTCCTCAAAGCCCATTGAATGACCTCCTCTTTGCTAGTAGTTGGCTAGATTTGGTCATCCAACACTTTGCTTGAACTGAAGGTAACCTGACTAAGTATTTGATAACCTATTCTGAAACCACCATAACTACTTTACACTAAACGAAGGCTATTTGCAAGATATCCCGGGTTCTCCCGCCCGGCGAAGAAGCCGGCTGGCTAAGCGGGCGGCCTACCCCCCCTACATTACATTATTGAAATTATGCCGCCGTGATTGCTAAGATAAGGCCTACGGTGAGAACTCGATTAGGAGGACGAAATGGGCCGCTTCCAAGGAGATGAGCTGGAGAAAGAAACCGTGAGAACGGTCGCCGCCATGATGGCCGCCAGCGCCAGGACGGCACCCAAGGCACTGGGCCTGGACGCCGTAAAGACAATGGTCGTCAATGGTGACGACCTCGCGCTTCTGGCCGACGCCATGGAGGCCAAAGCCGAAGAGCAGCCGCCCCACCTGGCCACAATCTTCACCAGGGACGCCGGTAACGTCAGAAGGTCCGGCTGCGTCCTCTTAATCGGGGTCAGCGGAAACCCGAAGAAGATTGAGAAACCGCTGGACTGCGGCGCCTGCGGCTACGGGAGCTGTAAACAATTACTCGATGCCGGAAAGCGGTCGGGCAAGGACTTTTCCGGCCCCATCTGCGTTATCCAGGCCCTCGACCTGGGCATTGCCCTGGGTTCAGCGGTCAAAACGGCCAGCGCGCTTAACGTCGATAACCGCATCATGTACACCATCGGGGCGGCGGCTAAGAAGCTGGGGCTCCTGGATAGCGACATCGTTATCGGCATCCCCCTGTCCGCCGCCGGTAAGAATATCTACTTCGACAGGCGCTAGAGCCTTAATCAGTTGAGAAAGTAACAACCATAAATATGCTAGTGGCCGCCAATCGCTAGCTAAGGCAGCGGGTTTGACCAACCACATCTGGACTATAGAAGAAATTATAAAACTTATTGATTGACATTCTAGTTGATATATTGTACAGTATATTTGTACAATATGTTTAACATTGTGAGAGGGGAGCCGATGATTACCAAAACGACATACAGTAATGCTAGACAATCTCTCCGTGCCTTATGTGATGAAGCAATATCAACACGTGAACCTATTTTTATTACTCGTAGGGGCACGGAGAATGTTGCCCTGATTTCAGCAGATGAACTAAGTAGTATAATGGAGACAATTCATCTACTTCGCTCTCCAGAGAACGCTAGGAGATTATTAACGGCGTTGAACCGCGCTTACGAAGATAGTGTCCAGCCATCATCGTTAGATGAACTCAAGCGAGAGTTAGGGATTGAGCAACGCTAAACACAAGAAAAGAGTAAAGATAAGAAGGCCAGTATTTCAGCCTGAGTTCAAAGATGATTTGAAGTATTGGATTGATATAGATTGGGCAATTGCACGCAGGGCATTAAACATAGTAGATGAAATAATCCACCGAGACCCCTTTACTGGCACGGGTAAGCCAGAGCCATTAAAGGGAATCTCAGATGCATGGTCAAGAAGGCTTACACAAGAGCATCGCATTGTCTATTTAGTTCGCAATGACCGGGTTGATTTTCTTCAGGCACGCTACCACTATTAACTATCTCTACTTAAATTAACCCGCCACCCAACCCCCTTCAAAATGATACACTACCGACGGGTAAACCCGCTTGACACGGCTAGTCAGCGCCCTTATAATACCTAGCAATATCACGCCACTTCCGGCGGCCAGCAGGCTCTGGTATCCGGTTCCCAAGCTAAAGAGAAGGAGGTTGTAAGTTATGCAACGAGATGCTGAGCAACCATTACCAGCCTGGGCTAATCCGTCGGCGATAGGGTTTATTGCCCTCGCCGTCGGCATCTACTCCACGGTACCCGTCTTCTGCGGCTGGGTACCCCGCGCGGCGATTATAGCTACCCTACCCTGGGGGATAGCCTCGCTCATCGCCCTGATTATAGTGACCATCGTCGAACTCAGGAACAGAAACCCCCTGGGCGCATTCGCCTTTGGTGCTTTCGGTATCATAATAGCCGGGGCACTGACCATAAACACCGTTAAGGACTTTTTCTGGTCGGCGGTCGCTACCCAGTCAGCGGCGCCGATGGCAATTGAGGGCGCCACCAAGGTAGACGCCATGGCCTGGCTGGCCCTGGCCATCGCCATCATCTTCGTGGGCTTTGCCTGCGGGCTCAGGTGGAAGAGCTTCGCCATAGCCGTCTGGATAGGCGATGTCGGCGTCTGGCTAATCACCCTGGTTAATTTCGGAGTAATAGGCCATGCCGCCGCCGCAGTCGGGGGCTACCTACTGCTTATTCTCGGTACCTACTTCCTTTACATCGGAATAGCCGAGTTTGTTAACCCCATATTTAAGAAAACCGTTCTGCCTCTGGGCGGACCCTTGTTTAAGAGGCAGACACCGCCCAAGGATTAAGGGCGCTACTAGCAATAGAATATAATAATGTGCTATAATAGCTAACAGTCAACTAGCCTTCTGGTGGTTAGAGCGAGGTGGTACCACCCGTTCCCATCCCGAACACGGAAGTGAAACGCCTCAGCGCAGACGATACTGAAGGGGCAACTCTTTGTGGAAAATATGCCACTGCCAGAGGGCTTTATTCTTAGGTGAGCACCAGCTGGAGAAAACCCAGGCTCACTCTTTGACCTTTGATATCCGGTGTTTTATAATCTAGTTAGCGATACCTATAGCGGTGTCGGAGCAAATCTTAGGAAGCAAAGATGGCCAGCCGATTTGAGAAATTCTCAGAGCGAGCCCGCCGGGTTCTTACCCTGGCCCAGGAAGAGGCGCAGAACCTCAACCACAGCTATATCGGCACCGAGCACATCCTGCTCGGCCTGGTACGGGAAGAAGAAGGGGTAGCGGCCAAGGTCCTGGTTAGTCTGGGGGCGAGCCTGAGTAAGGTACGGGCTTCCGTGGAGTTCGTCATCGGGCGCGGTGAGAAGCCCAGCTCCGGGGAGACCGGCCTTACCCCTAGGGCCCGCCGGGTGATCGAACTCGCCATCGACGAGGCGCGCTACCTGGGTCACAATTATATCGGCACCGAGCACCTGCTGCTGGGGCTGCTGCGCGAGGGGGAAGGCATTGCCGCCGGCGTCCTGGACAGCTTCGGGATTACCCTGGAACGGGCACGCACCGAGACCGAGCGCGTCCTGAGCAGCGGAACCCCCAAGTCACGCCCCACCCGCAGCGCAAGCCGCACCCCGGCCCTGGACCAGCTGGGTATCAACCTGACCGAGGCGGCCCGGGTAGGCAAGCTCGACCCGGTCATCGGACGAATCAAAGAGATTGAACGCGTTATTCAAATCCTGAGCCGCCGCACCAAGAACAACCCGGCCCTTATCGGCGAGCCCGGGGTGGGTAAGACAGCCATCGTCGAGGGGCTGGCCCACCGCATCGTGGCCGGGGACGTGCCCGAGACACTGGAGGGCAAACGGCTGATTGCCCTGGACATGGGGGCGGTGGTCGCCGGCACCAAGTACCGGGGCGAGTTCGAAGAACGCCTGAGAAAGATTATCGAGGAGATAAAGACCGCCGGCAACTGCGTCCTCTTTGTCGATGAGTTCCACACCATGGTCGGTGCCGGGGCTGCCGAGGGGGCGGTAGACGCCGCCAACCTCTTGAAACCGGCCCTGGCCCGGGGGGAGCTGCAGTGCATCGGGGCCACCACCCTCGACGACTACCGCAAGTATGTCGAGCGGGACGCGGCCCTGGAGCGCCGCTTCCAGCCGGTCCTGGTCGAGGAACCCTCGATTGAAGAGAGCCTGGAGATTCTGAGGGGCATCAAAGAGCGCTATGAAGAGCACCACCAGCTTACCATCAGCGACGAAGCCCTGAACTCGGCGGTAACCATGGCCTCCCGTTACATTCCCGACCGTTTCCTGCCCGACAAGGCCATCGACCTTATCGACGAAGCCGCCTCACGCGTCAGAATCAGGCACCGCACCGTTCCCATGACCCTGAAAGACGCCCGGCGCCTTGAGGACAGCGTGCGCCGCGATAAGGACTCGGCCCTGGCCACCCAGCAGTACGACTACGCTGCGGAGCTGCGCCAGCGGGAGATTCAGATCCAGGAGAAGATAAAGGAGCTCGAATCCGAGTGGCAGGTGGCGCAGCAACAGCACGAAGCCATCGTCACCGTGGACGATATCGCCGAGGTGGTCAGCATGTGGACCGGCATCCCCGTAGTCCAGCTGGCCGAGGACGAGACTGCCCGCCTGCTTCAGATGGAGGAGGTGCTGCACCGCCGCATCGTGGGGCAGGACGAAGCCATCAGCACCATATCTAAGGCGGTGAGACGGGCCCGGGCCGGCCTTAAGGACCCGCGGCGGCCCATCGGTAACTTTATCTTCCTGGGCCCGACTGGGGTCGGTAAGACGGAGCTGGTGAGGACGCTGGCCGAGTTCATGTTCGGTAGCGAGGACACCCTTCTCAGGCTCGACATGAGTGAGTTTATGGAGAAGTTCGCCGTCTCGCGGCTGGTCGGAGCGCCTCCGGGATACGTCGGCTACGATGAAGGCGGCCAGCTAACCGAGGCGGTGCGGCGCAAGTCTTACTGCTGTATCCTCCTCGACGAGATTGAAAAGGCGCACCCCGACGTCTTCAACATACTGCTCCAGATATTCGACGACGGTCACCTCACCGACGCCAAGGGGCGCCGCGTCGACTTCCGTAACAGCATTATCGTCATGACCAGCAACATCGGCGCCGAGCTGATTCGCAAGGGCTCCGCCCTCGGCTTTACCACGGGCAGCGACGAGGCCAAGACCCAGCAGCAGTCCTACGAGCGCATGAAGGAGAAGCTGCTCGGTGAGCTGAAGAAGGCCTTCCGCCCCGAGTTCCTGAATCGCATCGACGCCACCGTCGTCTTCCACCCGCTGAACAAGGAGCACATCAGAAAGATAGTCGACCTGATGCTTCAAACCGTAAACGAGCGGCTGGAGGAGAAGGGGATGAAGATGGAGGTCACCGACGCCGCCAAGGACTTCCTGGGTGAGAAGGGATACGACGAGGTATTCGGGGCCCGACCCCTGCGCCGGGTAATTCAGGATATGGTCGAGGACAAGCTCTCCGAGGGTATGCTCGGAGGCAAGTTCCAGTCGGGAGATACGGTGGTCGTCGACCTTAAGGACGGCGAGATTGTCATTCAACCCCAGGCGGTAGGTGCTGTGCCGGGGGAGGGGAAACCCTGATTTACTCCAGCACCAGACATTCTGACAAGCATGGTAGGGCTTAGCTAATTGGGTCAACAGCGGCCGTTTAAGTTACCGGATGGTCTAGAACTGGTATTTTGTGCGGAAGGGTGGAGACTTTGGTGAGAAACGGGAACTCCGCCCTTCAATTTTATCCGGGAGGGCACGAAACCGGGGAGGTAGAGACATGGCAGTAAACTGGGGAGAAGCTTTACGAGTTGGCGGTATCGGCTTCGGTACCGTTTTTCTGGTGCTGACTATTCTAGCCGTCGCCGTAACGATAATAGGACTGGCGGTGAAAAGGCTTAATCGCAACCAAACAGACCAAAAACAGGAAGGAGAATAGCATTGCCACAGGAAATTATCGAGGTCCCGATAACCGGTAAGATTCTCAGTGTTAACGTCAAACCGGGAGACAAGGTAAAAGAAGGGGATACCATCTGCATACTGGAATCAATGAAGATGGAGAACCCGATACTGGCTACAGTAGACGGCACCATAGGCCAGGTAAGCGTTAACGCCAACCAGGTGGTCTCACCGGGAGAAACCATAGCTACTATTGAGTACTAGACTGGAGAAACATGTTCGGTCTTTTTGAAACGGGATTCGCCGGCTTTACCTGGGGTAACGGCGTCATGCTGGCTATCGGCGGCGTCCTTTTATATCTGGGCATCGTCAAGAAGATGGAGCCGCTGCTCCTGGTTCCCATCGGCTTCGGGGTACTGCTGATTAACCTGCCCCTAGGCGGCCTCATGGAGACCATCGTTCAGGGCAAGGTCGTCGAGGCCTACGCCCTCGGCGGGGAGCCGGCAGGGCTGCTCTCCCGGATATTCTACTACGGCCTGGTCTGGGAGATAGTCCCCTGCCTTATCTTCCTCGGCCTGGGGGCAATGACCGACTTCGGGCCGGTTATCGCCAACCCGAAGACCCTCATCCTCGGTGCCGGGGCCCAGTTCGGCGTCTACGCCGCCCTCTTTATCGCCCTGGCGGTCGGCTTTAATCTCAACGAAGCCGCCTCCATCGGCATCATCGGCGGCGCCGACGGGCCGACCACCATCTTCCTTACCAACCGCTTAGCCCCGAGCCTCATCGGAGCCACCGCCGTGTCCGCCTACACCTACATGGCCATGGTACCCATTATTCAGCCCCCGATAATAAAGGCGCTCACCACCAAGAAGGAACGCGCCATCTACATGAAACCACAGCTACGCCCGGTCTCCAAGCTGGAGAAGATTCTCTTTCCCATCATCGGGGCCATCATCATCATCCTGCTGGTGCCCAAGTCAGCCCCCCTGATTGGCATGTTCACCCTGGGTAACCTGCTCAGGGAAACCGGCGTCACCGACCGGCTGGCCAATACCGCCGCCAACGCCCTTATCGACATCCTCACCATCCTGCTCGGTATCGCGGTCGGTGCCTTTATGAGCGCTGCATCCTTCCTCAAAGCCGAGACCCTGATGATATTCGGCCTGGGTATCGCCGCTTTTGCCGCCTCCACCTTCTTCGGGGTTATCCTGGCCAAGCTTATGAACCTGTTCTTAAAGGAGAAGATTAATCCTATGATTGGCGCCGCCGGTGTCTCGGCGGTACCCATGGCAGCCCGGGTAGTCCAGCGTATGGGTCAAAAGGAGAACCCGCGCAACTTCCTCCTGATGCACGCCATGGGGCCCAACATCGCCGGGGTCATCGGCACGGCTACCGCCGCCGGTATCTTCCTGGGTATGCTGGGCTAGAGGCGGTTGCCTTGCTCCCCGGGATGGAGTAAAGTTAGGCCGTGGCCAAGATAAATAAGACCCGCCAGAGCACGTTATTCGTCTGCCAGCAGTGCGGGAAAGAGAGCCTGAAATGGTTGGGGCGCTGCCCCAACTGCCAGGCATGGAATAGCTTCGTGGAAACCAGGGTGGCCGCCCCGGCTACCCTCCACCAAGCATCACCCCAGAGCCCACCCCAGGAGCTGTCCCGGATTGAAACCGGCCCCCAAGACCGCTTTCCCATCCCCCTAAGCGAGTTTAACCGGGTGCTCGGCGGCGGCATGGTGGCCGGCTCTTTGGTGCTCACCGCCGGCGAGCCGGGCATCGGTAAATCAACCCTGCTGCTTCAGGTCGCCCACCTCATCACCGAGGTCCCGGGCAGCGTGGTCTACGTCTCCGGCGAGGAGACGCTGCGCCAGATAAAGCTCCGCTCGGAGCGCCTCAAGATAAAGGGGGATAATCTCTACCTGCTGGCGGAGACCGACCTCGAGGTCATCCTGAACCAGTTTGACCAGCTAAAACCAAATCTCGCGGTTATCGACTCCATTCAGACCATCTATCTCCCCCGGCTGGAGACGACCCCGGGCAGCATCACCCAGGTGCGGGAGTGCACCCTGGAGCTGATGCGCTGGGCAAAGCTCAACGCCACCCCGGTATTCATCGCCGGCCACGTAACCAAGGACGGCGCCATCGCCGGGCCCCGGGTTCTGGAGCACATCGTCGATGTCGTCCTCTACCTTGAGGGCGAGCCCTTCAGCAGCTACCGCCTGCTGCGCTGCACCAAAAACCGCTTCGGCCCCAATAACGAGGTGGGCATCTTCGAGATGAAAAGCGAGGGCCTGCTTGAGGTGCCCGACCCGTCGCAGGCGCTCATGTCACGGCGCTTGAGCCAGGCTATCGGCTCCGTGGTGGTACCCACCCTCGAGGGCAGCCGCCCCCTGCTGGTCGAGATTCAGGCGCTCACCAACCCCACCAGCTTCGGCCTGCCCCGACGCACCGCCAACGGCGTTGACTTCGGCCGGCTCCTGCTCATCAC
>CAZXVG010000030.1:0-4035 GCA_964644205.1 uncultured Dehalococcoidales bacterium
TGAACGTCGGCGGGCACCATGGCGTACCAGTGCCCGATGTGAAGGTCCCCCGAGGTATAGGGGAACATGGTCAGGGCATACCACTTGGGCCGGGTATCGTCCTCGGTGACCCGGTACAGCTTATCCTCGGCCCAGCGCCGCTGCCACTTCTCCTCAACCTGCTGCGGGTTATATCCGGCCGCCATCTAGCCCCCTATCTAAAAAAAGCCCCCCGCCATCACGCACTACCAGCGAAGAGCACCTTACTAACAAACCGCCAGTGGAGTCGGCGAACCAAAGGCATAAACCATCAAGCCTGACTATCCCCACACCCAGAACCGGGTTAATTATAGCACCGGGTAAGCCTACTTGCAAAGGAGGCGACACCTGCGAACAGCCTGCCTTATTCACCGGGGTTGAAAGATTTGTTATAATAGGCAACAAAGAGAGTGCCCTCTAGCCTTAAAGGGAGAAGAACCATGGTAGAGATACTCCAAAACCAGAATTCGGCCACCAGGTTTCGAGTCATGGTAGAGATAGCGGCTAACCAGCCCAATATCCAACAGAAGGATATCGCCCGCCGGCTGGAGGTCACGCCGCAGGCGATTTCGGACTACATTGCCCAGCTAATGAAGGACGGTTTCCTGACCTCGGACGGCCGCTCTCACTACCGGGCCACCAACGAAGGCGTCAACTGGATAGTCAGGATGCTCCGGGAGATACGGAACTACACCACCTACGTGGAGAAGACCATCACCAATATCTCGGTGTGTACCGCCGTGGCGGAAGGCGAGCTACGTAAAGGGGAGACCGCCGGCCTTAAAATGAAAAACGGGATACTCTACGCTACTGCCAAGGCCGCCAAGGGCGGCGCCAGGGGTATCGTTACCTCCGACGTCAGCGCCGGTCAGGACGTGGGGATAATCGACATTACCGGGCTAGTGGACTTTAAACCCGGCACCATAACCATCCTCAGACTGCCCACCGTCAGTAAGGGCGGCTCGAGGAGCGTTGACCTCGCCGGACTAAGAGAGGCACTAAAGGGTAAACCCCTAATTGGCGCCATAGGAATCGAAGCCATGGTCACCCTAAAGCAGTTAAAGGTTAAATTCCACAGCTACGGCGTCCAGGAAGCCGCTATCGAGGCGGCCCACTGCGGCCTGAAGCCGGCGGTAGCCTGCACCGAAGACCAGATCTCCGGCTTTATCAAGAAACTGGAGGAGGCGGATATAGGCTACACAATAGCTGATATGTCCCAAAAATGAGAGTTATCCGGGTGTGTTAGCCTATCCCGGCGGCTGGTAATCCCCCTTCTGCCAATGACAAAAGCCCTGTTTAGTGTTGACACAGATTACTTATCCCTCTATAATCAACTGAGGTTGTTTATAAACTACCAAAATTGATTAAAGAGGTGCATTCTAACATGAAGAGAAAGAGGAATATAGCTCATATTTTTATCTCGATAGTCGCTGTAGCCGCGGCTTCGATGTCGTGGCTTATTACCCCGGCCATGGCCGCGGACTCCTACCCCCTACAACCCCAAGACACCGAGGTAGCGGACGCCATTAGCTACCTTAGCGGGGAGCAGGCCAGCGACGGCTCTATCGGCAGCTTTGTCGATTCGGCCTGGGTAGCCATGGCGATTGCCGCCGCCGATGAGGACCCGCACGACTGGCAGGTGGACGGAAACTCCATCGTGAGCTACCTATCCGCAAACGCCGCCAGCGCCACTTCGTCGGCTGACTATTCCCGGATGATACTGGCCATCGTCGCTTCGGACGAGGACCCCAACGACTTTGGCGGGAGAGACTTCGTTTCCCTGCTGGAAGCCACCTACGATGACACCACCCAGCAGATCGGGGACGTCGACGCCCTCAACGATGATGCCTTCGGTATCCTGGCGCTGATTGCTGCGGGGCGTAGCCAGAGCTCCCAGATTGTCACCGACTCTGTGAGCTTTCTTTTGACCAACCAGAACGGAGACGGCGGCTGGGGTTGGTCAGCGGGGGCGAGCAGCGATGTTGACATGAGTAGTGCCATCGTGATGGCCCTCATTTCCGCCGGAGAGTCGGCCGGGTCCACCGCCGTAACCGATGCCCTGGACTATATCAAATCCACCCAGCAGGCTAACGGCGGCTTTGAGTCCTGGGGTTCGACCAATGCCGAGACTGATTCCTGGGCGATAAGTGCTATAGCGGCCTCGGGGGAAGACCCCAACGGCGCCTCATGGAGCTCCACCGGGGATAAAACCCCGGTTGACGACCTGCTGACCTACCAGCAGGCGGGCGGCGAGTTCTACTTCCAGGATAGCTACCCGGGAGCCTGGCCGTCCCAGACAACGGCCAAGGCCGTAATCGCCCTGCTCGGTAAGTCCTATCCGGTGGTCGCCCTGGAGCCAACGGGCGAGGACGGGGTCACCATCGACGTCAGAATCGAGGGGCAGAATAGTACTGTCTGGAGCGACAGCGTCACCGTCACCGAATCGGTAATTACCGCCAGTAACAGCGGCCTGCCCTACTACTTTGAAGACCCGACCGCTATCGGCGCCCTGGACGAGGCTGCCCAGGCTGGCAGCTTTACCTACGAGACGACTGACGAGTGGGGCTCTCTATTTATAACCTCTATCGCCGGCGAGGCAGGCTCGACGACCAGCGCCTGGCTCTACCGGGTGGACGCCTATAGCGTTCCGGTAGGCGCCGCTGACTTTATCCTCGGTGAGACGGCACCCCCCGACCCGCCGCACCGGGAAGTCCTCTTCTACTACATCTCCGATAATAACTGGGACGCCCAGCCGCTCCGGGTTGAGGTTGATAACACCGAGCCGGAGGTCAGCGAAACCTTCACCGTTACCGTAAGCGAGTACAGCGACGATACCAATGATTGGTCTCCCTGTGAGGGGGCGACCGTCCACGCCAATAGCAACTACACCACCGATGCCCTGGGCACGGTGGACATCACCCTGGACACGGACGCCACCCTTGAGATATACGCCGAGAAGGAGTGCTTTATTCGCAGTAACCGGGTTACCGTCACCGTAGGCACCGGCTCCGGGACCACCGGCGAGGTAGGCCTGACCGCCACCATCATCCCGGCCATCGCGGTTACCGTTGAGCCAAGCAGTCTTAACTTCGGTGAGCTGGGCCCCCGGGACACGAGCGACCCCCAGGTGATAACCATAACCAACGTCGGAGCCTGGGAGGTAGAGGTAACCTGCGATGTGAACGGCGAGGCCGGCGACCTCTATCTCGAGGGGCTCAAACTTAACGGCGAGCTGTGGGAGCTCTTCAGGGAAACAATAAGCCGGGGTAGTGACACGGAATGCTCCGTCACCCTCACCGTCCCAGAAAGCTACACCGGGGTAGGCGAGCAGAGCGGCGCCGTCATCTTCTGGGCAGCGGAGGCACCGTAACGGCAAAGAGGATAACTACCCGCTCCTTGAGCTAAGAGAGGAAACGGTTTTTGACTAAGGGACTGAGAGTTTTACCGGCACTCACCATGCTGCTGGGGTGGCTCCTCTTCCCCGGGGTGATACTGGCCTCGGGAATAGGGGTTAACCCCGGCAGCCTCGATGTGGAAGCCTACCCACTGATGAAGGCTCAGCAATCGATAGCGGTCACTAATACCTCGAGTGAAGAGGGATATTGTCAGGTATACGTTGAGGGCGAAGTCAGGGAATGGCTCAGCATCTCCCCCGAGGAGTTTGTCCTCGGGCCGGGCGACAGCCAGGTGGTGGAGATAGCGGTAAGGCCGCCGCTCGGGGCTCGCGGAGACTACGAGGCGACAATCTGCGCCGTCTCCCTGGCACCCGTATCGGAGCTGAAGATAGGCTGCGGGATTAAGGTGCCAATCCATATTGCGGTGGGGCTGGCACCGCCAATCGGGAAGATAGCCGAGCTTGCCGCGGGGTCTCCCGTAGTGTGGTTAATCACCGCGATATCGCTGGCCATCGCCGTTCCCCTTATCGTGCGAAGAAGGAGGAAACACCGTGAAGCTTAGAAAGCTTATCACTCTAGCGATGATAACCGTGCTCGTCACCCTTCTCTGCGGCTGTGCCGA